>JBDOIB010000023.1:0-2441 GCA_041082155.1 Thermodesulfobacteriota bacterium
TCAGTAGGCTATATGCATGATGACCCTGGATATATTCGTTATTTTGCCTATCTTAACCTCTTTGTCTTCATGATGCTTAACCTTGTCCTCGCCAATAACTTCTTACTCATGTTTGTGGGCTGGGAAGGAGTGGGTCTCTGTTCCTACCTTTTAATCGGGTTCTGGTTTGAGAAGGATTCGGCTTCCAATGCAGGAAAGAAGGCCTTTGTTGTGAACCGGGTGGGCGATTTTGGTTTTATCTTGGGAATGTTTCTTCTCTTCACGAGTTTAGGAAAGCATGGGATCTGGACTCTTGATTTTACCGAGGTCTTTGCGAATGCGAATAAATTGGATACAGCTACCGTCACGGCGATCACGATCCTGCTTTTTATTGGCGCCTGTGGGAAATCGGCTCAGATTCCCCTCTATGTCTGGCTTCCCGATGCCATGGAGGGCCCAACCCCTGTGAGCTCCCTCATCCATGCGGCAACGATGGTGACGGCAGGAGTTTATATGGTGGCCCGATGTAATGTTCTCTACAGTATGGCCCCTCTCTCCATGGCCATTGTGGCCATCATCGGTGTGGCTACTGCCATCTTCACAGCCTCTATCGGATTCTGCCAGAACGATATTAAGAAGGTCCTTGCTTACTCCACCATCAGTCAATTGGGTTATATGTTTTTAGGCGTGGGAGTGGGAGCTTATAGTGCGGGGATCTTTCACCTCATGACTCATGCCTTCTTCAAAGGCCTCCTCTTCTTGGGCGCAGGAAGTGTCATGCATGCCCTGAGTGGGGAACTCGATATGAGGAAGATGGGGGCCTTGAGAAAAAAGATCCCCATCACCTTCTGGACCTTCTTCATAGCCACCCTGGCGATTGCGGGAATTCCAGGTCTGTCCGGCTTTTTTAGCAAGGATGAAATTCTCTGGCAGGCCTTCTCGAGTTCCCATGGCCATTTCCTGCTCTGGCTCGTGGCAGCGGTGGCTGCCGGGATGACTGCCTTCTATATGTTTCGGGCCCTCTTTTTAACCTTCTTCGGAGAGTCCAGGGTTGATCCCCATGTGGCTCACCATATCCATGAATCTCCCAGGATCATGACCATTCCTCTGATCATTCTCGCTGTCCTGTCTGTGATTGGAGGGTATGTCGGAGTACCTCATGTGTTGGGTGGCGCTAATCATATCCACGAATTTCTTGCCCCTGTGGTGGGAGGCGTTGAACCTGCAAAGAGCCATGCCGGAATCTCCTTGGTGGCCCAGGCATGGGCTTCAGGGGGAGAGAGTGGAGAGCATTCGGCAGCACTGGAGCTTTTGATGATGGTCATCTCTGTGGTCATTGCTCTCATCGGAATCGGGATGGCCTATCTCTTCTATATTAAAAATCCAGCCCTTCCCAAACTCTTGGCTGAGAGATGGAAGGGTTTATATACGTTAGTCTACAATAAATACTATGTGGATGAGATTTACCAGGTCCTCTTCGTCAACTCTCTTAAGAAGTTAGGAGTGGGGCTCTGGAGGGGATTCGATGATTTTGTCATTGATGGAACGGTCAACGGGATCGCAATTCTCATTGGTTGGATTTCCGGTGTGATGAGAAGGATACAGACCGGGCTGGTCCAGAATTATGCATTTTCAATGATCATCGGTGGATTGATCCTTCTTGTCTACTATCTCTTAAGGACCATTTTTTATTAATTTAATTTCGAATGTTTGGGTTTCCGTGAATTAAGCAAAATTAAATAAGGAGTTTGTTTCATGACAATCTTTGGAATACCGATTCTGTCCTTATTGGTCTTCTTTCCATTATTAGGAGCCGGAGTCCTTCTCTTTATCAAAAGGGAAGAGACCCTGAGGTGGGTTGCTCTGGTTTTTGCTCTGGTGGAATTTCTCTTCTCCTTGCCCCTCTTTTTCAGATTCGATACAACGACCGCAGCGATGCAGTTTGTTGAGGACTGGTGGTGGATAGAATCTTACGGGATCAGCTATAAATTGGGAATCGATGGAATCAGCCTTCTTCTTGTCCTTTTAACCACCTTCCTTACCGTTCTCTGTATCCTTTGCTCCTGGACGGCCATCACCTTCCGGGTCAAAGAATATATGATTTCTTTCCTCTTTCTTGAGACCGGAATGGTAGGAGCCTTAGTGGCTCTGGATCTTATTCTCTTCTATGTCTTTTGGGAAGTCATGCTGATCCCCATGTATCTCCTTATCGGGGTCTGGGGGGATCCAAAACGACGAATCTATGCAGCGATTAAATTCTTTCTCTTTACGATGGCTGGAAGTGTATTGATGTTAGTGGCTATTCTGGCGCTCTACTTTATCCATCAAAAGGCCACGGGAAAAGCGACCTTCGATGTTCTTGAACTTTATAAATTCGGAGTTCCTGTGGAAACCCAGTATTGGCTCTTTGCTGCATTTGCCCTGGCCTTTGCCATCAAGGTCCCGATGTTTCCTTTCCATAC
>JBDOIB010000355.1:0-1128 GCA_041082155.1 Thermodesulfobacteriota bacterium
GGTGGGTTTCATGCTGATTCCTTTGGTCCTGAGTGCGACAATCCGGTCTTTATCACTTCTCCAGCCTTTGGGAAGAAGGGAGTCGAGGATCAGGGCATATTCATCGGTATGGATCTGGCTTATTTCAAATCCCGGCCCAAGGCTTACAGGATCCGGAAGGAGCTTAATGGGCTGGTATCGAGGGATTTTTTCTCCGGAAAGGGCAGTTTCTTCTTTTTCCACCACTATCTTGGGCTCCTGGAGCCATTGGGTCTGGACAACATTTTTAATTTTGGGAAGAAAATCCTCTTTCCCGAAAAGCCGGAGGATTTTTTCCAGAGGTTCTTTGAAGTAAAGAGCCATATTAATGGCTATATCAAGGCTGGCGGATTTGGCCTTTCCTGACCTTAAATTACATAAGAAACTTTCAGAAACCCCCATAGCCTGAGCAATTTCAGCAAGAGTTTTGTCCTTAGTTTTCTCATTAAGGAATTCCTGAAGTTCTGTCCCCATGCCTTCTTAAATAAAGTCTAAATAATTGATTTCATTGACGCAAGAAATTTTCTTCACTTTTTTTAAAATTTTTCTTGACAAAAAGAATTTTCTTTAATAAAATTCTTTCTGTGAATGAATTTAAGGAGGACATTTTGACTGACGAAATTAAAGAAATCAGGCAGAAGTTACAGGAATATATCATTGAAAAAGACATCACGCTTCAGCAGGCAGCGGCTCTTATAGGATACAGGTCTCCGGCATCCATTCTCAAGTTCCTCCGGGGTAAGACGCCCAAGCCCAACATCCGGCGAATTGCGCGGATGAAAGCTCTTCTGGAGGAAAAAATATGACCCTTCTTACCCAGGAAGAAGCGGCACGGACTCTCAGGATATCCAAGACCTCTCTCTGGAGACTGAGAGCCAGAGGGAAGATCAGAGCCATCCAGATAGGCAAAAAGGTTCTTTTCCGGCTAGAAGACCTGGAGAAATTCATTTCTGAAAACACATTCCCCAAAAGGATAGGGAAGATATGATTGACCTAATTGGGCTTATTCTCATTCTCTTGCTGGCCGGGTTCCTCATCGTTCTGGTTTCGCCGAATCTTAGCCTCCACGATGACCGGCGGTTCTTTTTTGGTCCAGGGAATCGTAAAAAG
>JBDOIB010000048.1:0-6294 GCA_041082155.1 Thermodesulfobacteriota bacterium
GTCTCGTTCTTTATTTTTTAAAATATTCATTAATGGTCTCCATTGGTTTATTAAATCCTTTCTTCTGGCCGGCGAAAAGAAGAGTGGTAAGATGAGCTTTTTGAAGGCTCCCTTATCCTACTTTCTTTAAAGGCATAAACCTGAAACCAGGAGGGGAGGCATAGTATTTTATGAAAAAAATATATTTCCCTCATTATTCACTGTGGAGGGATCCTCATAAATTCCAAACAAAAGAGTTCTCCGTTCCGAGGCTATTGAGGAAAAGGAAAGAAGGAGGCAATGACCTTACAATTTTCTAACCCCACCAAATGACCCTAAAAATTTATTAAACTATACTATGAATTTTTAAAAAATCAACAAAAAATTTTCTTTCAGCCTTCATCCTGCCATCCACCGGAATCAAAAAGAAGAACTGAACTCTGAGAAGAAAATTCTTATGTCCTCATCGAAGGATCCTATGAATTGACAGGGGATGATAGTTTAGTTATAAGATTCACGGATAGTTAGGAGAATAACATTGAAGAAATTTACACTTGGGGAACTAAGGGAAATCGCGAAAACGATTTTCCTAAAATCTATTTCTTCAGTGGATCCTTATCGAATCATAAAAGAGAACCTGAAGATCAACCAGGATCATTTAATAATTAAAGAAAAAAATGAAAATGAAAGAATATTGAATCTAAAGGATTTTGAAAGGATCTATCTTCTCGGAACCGGGAAGGCTTCTTGTTCCATGGCTCAGGCAGTAGAAGAATTGCTGGGCGAGAGAATAACCAGGGGCTTGATCACAACAAAATATGGCCACGGGCTTCCCCTGAGGTTCACCGAGGTCATAGAAGCCGGTCATCCTTTGCCTGATCCTAAAGGGCTTGAAGGGGCCAAAAAAATGAAGGACCTGCTCGTCCAGAGCGGGCCAAAAGATCTTATCTTTTTTCTTGTTTCAGGTGGTGGGTCAGCCCTTCTTCCCTTTCCTGTAAATGGAATCACACTCGAAGAAAAACAGACGCTTACCCAACTTTTACTTGCTTGTGGGGCAGACATAAAAGAGATAAACACCATCCGAAAACATATTTCCCAGATCAAGGGGGGCTGGGTGGCTCGATGGGCCTATCCATCCACTCTCATTACGTTCATCCTTTCGGATGTCGTGGGAGACCCTTTGGACATGATTGCCTCCGGCCCTACCGTTCCTGATCCTTCCACCTTTGAAGAAGCCTGGGAGATTCTTGAAAAATATGATCTTACTGAGAAAATTCCTATCTCCATTAAACATCATCTTCTGATGGGAAAGGAAAAGAAAATTGAAGAGACTCCGAAGCCTGGAGAAGAAGCATTTAAAAAGGTCACCAATTTAATCATTGGCTCTAATTTCTTAGCACTCCGTGAGGCGGAGCGGGAGGCCCAAAAAAATGGTTTCCATACCCTTCTTCTCTCTTCGTCTATTGTCGGAGAGACGCGAGAGGTTGCGCGATTTCACGGAGCCATTGCAAGAGAAATCGTCTTAACAAACCACCCTATTCCTAAACCGGCCTGTGTGCTATCGGGTGGAGAAACCACGGTTACGCTTCAAGGCCATGGGCTTGGAGGAAGGAATCAGGAGTTTTGCCTTGCAGCAGCCTTTGAAATTGAAGGACTTGAAAAGGTCGTCTTATTGAGTGGAGGGACGGATGGCACAGATGGTCCCACTGATGCAGCAGGAGCCATCTCAGATCACACCACCCTTTTAAGGGCTAAAAAAATGGGCTTAGATCCGAAAGCCTATCTGAAGAATAATGACTCATACCATTTCTTTGAGAAATTGGGAGATCTTCTCATTACAGGACCCACACGGACCAATGTCATGGATGTGAGGATTCTCCTGGTCGACTAAAATAAGATAATAAAGTGATGAATAAACCAAGGATAGGAGCAAAGGATGTTTGAATTGACGGTTTCGTCCCATTTTTCAGGAGCCCACCAGCTCCGTTATCTTCACGGGAAGTGTGAAGAACTTCATGGCCACAACTGGAAGGTTGAGATTTCGGTCACCTCCAGCAGATTAAATCGAGGTGGGATTGTCATCGATTTTAAGATCTTAAAGGAGAAATTAGAAAGGGTTTTAAGAACTCTGGATCACCATTACCTCAACGATCTTCCATGCTTTTCGAAAAAAGAACCCTCTTCTGAAAATATTGCAAAGTATATCTTTGGAGAGTTAAAGAAAGAGCTCAGGAACTCTTCTGCCCTTTTAACCAAAGTCACAGTATGGGAATCAGAGACCACCCGTGCAACCTATTGGGAGAAATCAAAATGAAAGATATTCAGAAACAGAGAGATTTCAGAAAAATTGAAATTAATAAAGTGGGGGTAAAAAATATAAGATATCCGATTACGGTATTGGATAAGGCAAAAGGAGTCCAGCATACGGTCGCAAGCGTCAATATGTATGTGGATCTCCCCCATCGATTTAAAGGGACCCATATGAGCCGCTTTGTGGAAATTCTCAATAAGTATAAAGGAGATATTTCGATTAAGAATTTTTCCAAAATCCTTTCAGAGATGAAACGGAAATTGAAGGCCAAAAGTGCTCATCTGGAAGTCGAGTTTCCTTATTTTATCGAAAAGGAAGCACCAGTCACCAAGGCCAAGAGTCTGATGGAGTATGTCTGTCGATTCTGTGGATCAAGCAATGAAAGAAATGATTTTTATATAGGGATCATGGTTCCCATCACGACCGTCTGTCCTTGTTCTAAGGAGATCAGTGAATTTGGTGCCCACAACCAGAGATCCATGGTGACCGTGAATCTCCGCTTTAAAAAATTTATCTGGATCGAGGATATCATTCACCTTGTGGAGGAATGTGCCTCCTGTGATCTATATTCTATTTTAAAGAGACCGGATGAGAAATATGTAACGGAAAAGGCCTATAAGAAACCGATGTTTGTGGAAGATGTGGTGAGAGAAATTGCGAGCAAACTTAAAAAAGATAAAAATATTACATGGTTTACTGTGGAGTCTGAAAATTTCGAATCCATCCACAATCACAGTGCGTATGCTTTTGTTGAAAGGGATATTCGCAGGCCATGAAAGAATGAACCTTCTTCCCTCATCCATTAATCTCGTTCTTTATGGCTTCCCTTCCCTCTCCTTTTAAAATATCCTGGAGGGTATCTTTTTTCTACATCGGAATGAAAGACATAGGGTTTATCAACGTCCATTTCAAGGACAATATATTCCCTCGCATCAATATAGATTCCTGCCGGAAGGGATACAGAAGCATGCCATCCACCCCCATAGAAATAAAAATAGAGGCCTCTTCCAATATCGAAGTAAATACGGGACTCGGGATAGTAATAATAACGATACTTAGCCCTATAACCATGGGCAGGAGCCCAAGGCGGTGGGCCCGGTTCAGGAGGAGGGGGAGTATAAACAGGTTCAGGGGGTGAGGCGATTCTTAAGGAGCATCCGCTCATCCCTATTGAAAAGCCAATTATGAACAGGATACTCAAATGGATAATCTGTTTCATTTAACTCTCCTTTTATCTCTCATATATTTTTATCTACCCCATTAACATTATTTTTCATTTTTATCAATATATCGGCCAAAATTGAGTTCATAAAGGGATGAGCCTTTTTGAAGAGGTCCACCTCCATCTCGAGAGGTTCAGACCAAAATTTGTGGACATTTAACAAAAAATCTATTATTTTAAGGAACAGACGGGGAGTAGCGCAGCTTGGTAGCGCGCTTGGTTCGGGACCAAGAAGTCGGCGGTTCAAATCCGCTCTCCCCGACCATAATATCCCTGAGTCTCAAGAGAAATCGTTTTTTTGATTATGCCCACCGGAATTTTTGTAGCCCTTTTAGGTTATTTATTGGGTTCTATTCCTATTGGACTTCTATTGAGTCGAATTTTTGCCAAGGTCGATCCAAGAACTGTTGGAAGTAAAAATATTGGGGCGACCAATGTGTTCCGCACCGCTGGAAAAACTTTAGGCATCCTTACCCTTATCGGAGATGTATTGAAAGGATTGATTCCAGGGATTGTGATAAGATGGGTAGCCACAGACCAGTGGGGACTGACAACGGATCAGTGGATCGCCATAGCAGGACTCAGCCCTTTCCTGGGCCACATCTTTCCTATCTTTTTAGGGTTTAAAGGAGGAAAGGGCGTGGCGACAGCCGTGGGCGTATACCTCCCTATCTCTCCTCTCTCTGTCCTTATTGAGGTCTTCGTTTTTATGGGGATTGTCTGGAAATGGAGATTCATTTCCCTTGGATCGATGATCTGCGCAACGACTATTCCTGTTCTGATTGCCTTCTTTCGAAGCGACTCTCAAGCCTATTTTGTGATCAGTGTGATCATCGCTGCCCTCATCCTCTATCGGCATCAATCCAATATTGTGAGGCTTCTTCAGGGCACTGAGAATAAATGGAAGCCCTAATAGAAATTTCTCAATCCCTACAGTCTTCTTAAGGCTTCTCTCAAACGCTTTTCTCTTTTTGAGAGCCTCCGAGAAGGACCCTTCTTTTTCGAATCCTTATATCCCTCCTCTTCTTCCTCCTTCCTCACTGCCTCTTCTTTCTTTGAATCTAATCCCCTCAGTTTTTCCTGAAATTGTTCTGATGAAACAACCGCCACAGAAAATCTGGATGCGAATTTAGCGATCTCCCGATCCGAGGAGACGACGATGGCCCCAGAGCCTTTCTCCCGGATCAATCTCTTTATGACCTCGTCTGCTTTCTCTCCAATCTTAGAGTAAACAATCTCGATTCCCTTCTGCTTCTCTCGCCTCTCGGCTGGCCAGCCTCCTTGCCATCCATCAAAGACCACTGTGATTGAACAGGATCGAGACTGTCGATAGAAGGAAAGTTGATGAATGAGTCTCTCCCTTTCCCATTGGAGCTGGATAGGGTTGAGTTGAAATATGGGGCGATAGGAATGGAGAAGGTTATAACCATCAATGAGTAAATGCATAAGAAGAAAGGAAGATTACAGATAGTCCAGCCATTCTTGAAATTCTAAATTTCTCCCCTTCACCACATCAAAGAATGCCGCCTGAAGTTCTCGGGTAATGGGTCCCGGCTTGCCCTCTCCAATCTGGCGGTCATCCACTTCCCGGATGGGAGTGATTTCTGCCGCGGTTCCAGTAAAAAATACTTCGTGAGCCGTATAGAGCTCGTCTCGAGTAAACCTTTCTTCCACTACAGGAATCTTTCTTGATCGAGCAATCTGAATGACCGAATCTCTGGTAATTCCCGGAAGGATCGAGGTCAGAGGCGTCGTTTTGATCACTCCATTTTTGACAATAAAAATATTTTCCCCACTTCCCTCAGAGACATATCCTTCGGTATCGAGCATCAAAGCCTCATCATAGCCCAATTTAATGGCCTCTCTCTTGGCCATCACGGAGTTCACATAGTTTCCTGAAATCTTCGCCTTGGTCATCATCACATTGACGTGGTGACGGGTAAAAGAGGAGGTCTTGGCTCGAATTCCCCTCTCGAGGGCCCCATCTCCTAAATAGGCCCCCCAAGTCCACGTCACAATCGCTACCCTCACCGGATTATCGGCCGGGTAGACCCCCATCGCCCCTTCTCCAATAAAGGCAATCGGTCGAATATAGCCCTCTTTTAAGCCGTTCACCCTCAAGGTCTCTTTACAGGCCTCTGCAATCTCCCTTTTCGAAAAGGGGAGTTTAAGCTCCCCAATCTGAGCGGAATCGAAGAACCGATCCACATGTTCCTTCAGCCGAAAAATGGCTGATCGGCCATCATGGCATAAATAACAACGGATTCCCTCAAAGATACCCAATCCATAATGAAGCGTATGGGTCAATACATGAACCTTTGCTTCATCCCAGGGAATCAATCTCCCATCCATCCATATCTTTTCTGTTTTCTGCACCATGACGCTCCCTCCTTTTAAGGACTCTTTTTTATCTTATTTTTGAAGGATTGTCAAAAAGTAAATGAGTGGGCCTGTGATCCCTCACTCATGATGAGGAAATAGGCCTATTTTATTATTTCCCACCTTTCAGTGACGGATTACAGGAGCTTCGAGCGAGGAAGATGGGTTTGTTTCGGTAGGGACAAGGATCCGAATTGAAAGCCGATCTTTTAGAATCAATTTGGCCGTCTTCACTCCAAAGAGGATTTCCGAAAAGCGCTCCTCTCCCTCACCAAAGAAAAGTTTTAGATTCTTGATCCATTCCTGGTCCGCAGCATAGGATTCAAATTCTAAACAGTCTGCCATCCCTTCAAGAAGCACCTCAATCAACTTTCCACAATCGACATGGTAGTCTTCGTGATAG
>JBDOIB010000050.1:0-12246 GCA_041082155.1 Thermodesulfobacteriota bacterium
AGGCAAGTATCCCCCTCATTTCAAAGGGTCACCTCATTGGAATCCTGAATCTGAGCCATAAGTTTAGCAAAGACATCTATTCTCATGAAGATATTGAACTTCTAACCACTCTTGCGAATCAGGCTTCTATTGCTGTGGAAAATGCGAGGCTCTATGAGGATCTAAAAAAATCTAAATCCTATATCCGTCGAGCAGATCGTTTGGCCTCTTTAGGAACCCTCACGGCAGGGCTGGCTCATGAGATTCGGAATCCCTTGGTTGCGATCAAGACCCTCACTCAACTTCTACCGGAAAGGCTCGATGACGAGGAATTTCGGAATCATTTTTTGAGTATTGCCTCTGGAGAGGTGGACCGAATCTCCTCTCTTCTGAACGAACTTTTGGAATTTGCCAGACCCTCTGATCCTAAATTGGAATTTGAGGATATTAATAGTATTTTAGATGGGATGGTTCTGCTTATTTCTACCGAATCAAAAAAGAAACAGATTCGAATCATTAAACAGTACGATCCAGAATTACCACGGATAAAGGTTGATCGGGAGCAGATTAAACAGGTCTTCTTAAATATTTTACTGAATGCGATTGAGGCGACTCCTGAAAATGGGGAGATTCGAATCAAGACTCGCTCTTTTAAAAAGCCTGGGGGAGAATCCTATGTTCAAATCGAATTTACGGATACTGGATGTGGTATTCCTTCAGAATATTTAGAAGAGATTTTTAACCCCTTCTTTACCACCAAAACAACTGGTAGCGGTCTGGGTCTCTCCATTTCTAACCAGATCGTTCAGGATCATCGGGGTTACATTGAAGTGGAAAGTGAGGAAAAAAAGGGAAGTTCCTTTTATGTCAATCTCCCGATTAATCAGGATTACCCTAAAAGACGGAGAAGTGATTTAGAAAATCAGCCTCAAAAGAATATCTCTATTTTTGAATAAAAATGAATTATCAGGAATTATTAACATCTCCACTCATTCCCTCCTCACTCATACAGATTGCCAAAAAATCCGCCAATAGTAAAGTCCCTATTCTAATTTATGGGGAACCAGGAACGGGAAAAGACCTATTGGCCAAGATTATTCATTTTACAGGGGATTGGAAATATCATCCATTTTTTACGGTGGATTGTAGAATCCTTAGTGAGAAATCCTTACAAGCTGAGCTCTCTTGTCTCATCAAAGAGATTGAAAAGGAGGATCGTCCCTTCACACTCTATCTTAAAGAGGTCGGGAGTCTCGAGCCTCAAGATCAAATCCATCTTTTAGAATTAGTGGAGGAGGGTGTTTTCCAAAGCGGAAAAGAGAAGAAGAGTTTATCCAATATCCGTTTCATTTCTTCTACCTCTGAAAATTTGAAAGATAAGGTCGTACAGGGGAAATTTTTACAGGATCTCTATTATCGATTAAGCACTTTAACCCTTCTTCTTCCACCCCTCCGAGAGCGGACAGAAGAACTTCCCACCATCGCTCAATATCTATTGGAAGAGAATGTCAAAAAGATGAGGATCCGGAAGATAGGAATTTCCCCGTCTGCATTAAAATTGTTAGAAAATTACTCGTGGCCTCGAAATTTGAGAGAATTAGAAGAAGTTTTACTCCGAAGTGCCGTTTCCTCCGAGGGGGAAAAGATTATGGAAAAAGACCTCTTTTTTGAAACAGAGTTTGAAAAAAACCCGCTGCTCTCTTTTCTTGAGAAATTTCAAAAAAGCCAAACTTCAAACACGGCTCATCCCCGCGAGAACTCTACCCAAGACCCCTCTCTCTTCTTTATTGAATTAGTTCACCGGATAAAAAATCCATTGGTGTCTATTAAGACGTTCACTCAACTATTGAGAGATAAGTTTAACGACTCCGAATTTAGAGATTATTTCTATAAAATCGTTACTCAAGATATTGAGAAGATCGATGAAGTACTGAATGGACTATTAAATTATATCAAAATTAATCATCCCCTGGAAAAGAAGGGGACCGTTCATGCAGTGTTAGAAGAGGTCCTCAAGAAATACGAATCGCAGATTGAAAACAAACAGATAAAAGTTCTTCGAAAATTTGAAAGAGATCTTCCAGAAGTGATTCTTCATGAAGAACAATTAAGGTACATCTTTGATTCTCTTCTCCAATACGCTATTCCCTCCATTCCTCCTCATGGAACAATAGGTTTTTTAACCAAATCCATTGATGGAACAAAAGAGAGAAACGAAGAAAAGTCCCCTCAAGAGGGGAGATATATTGAAATCCTGATCCTTTTTACCGGATTAAAAAAACCCATTGAACCCACCGAAACGTTGTTTGGAATTCCCTTGAGCAGGGAGAAGGAACTTGCAGACCTTGAAATTCGACTCATCAAAGAGATCATTCAAAAAAATCGAGGAGAGATGAAATTCGAGGTAAACGAGAAAAAGTTGAGGACCCTGATCTCGTTGAGACTTCCGATAGAAAGAAGGAAGGTTCTCTATTATCAAACCCATTCTTTTTAAGAGGAGTTCCCATGATGAAGGATGGAGTCAAGAAGAGCATTTTAGTGGTGGATGATGAAATCGGTACGAGAGAATCCCTGAAGATGATTCTCAAAACCGATTATCAGGTCTTTTTAGCTAAAAATGCAGAAGAGACTTTCCAACAATTAGAAACGCATCCTTTTGACCTCATCCTCCTCGATATAATTCTTCCGGATATGGATGGACTGAGGGTTCTCGAAAAAATTAAGCAGAGAGATCCGGAACAAATGGTCATCATGATTACAGCGACCAAAACGGTGAAGACAGCGGTGGAGGCGATGAAATTAGGAGCCTATGATTATATAACGAAACCCTTCGATGTGGATGAACTGCGTCTGATTATCAGTCGAGCCCTTTCTACCCAGGCTTTAAAAGAAGAGAATCAACGACTTTGGATGGAGATTGACCGGAGTTTTGGCTTTGACAATATTATTGGAAAAAGTAAAGTCATGAAAGATATCTTCAAAATTGTCCGACAGGTGGCCAATACCCGGTCCACGGTCCTCATCATGGGAGAGAGTGGAACGGGGAAAGAGCTTATTGCACGAGCCATCCATTATCATAGTCCTCGAAAAAATCATCCTTTTGTCACCATCAATTGTGCTGCTATCCCAGATACCCTGATCGAGAGCGAGCTTTTTGGCCATGAAAAGGGGGCTTTTACCAATGCTATAGAACGAAAATTGGGGAGATTTGAGATAGCCCATCAAGGAACCCTCTTCCTCGATGAAATTGGTGAATTAAGTCTGATGACCCAAGCAAAAATCTTACGTTTCTTGGAGGAGAAGGAATTTAATCGGGTAGGAGGCTCGAAAACGATCAAGGTTGATGTAAGGCTTATTGCCGCCACCAATAAAGATCTCCCCCAGCAGGTAAAAAAGGGAGAGTTTCGCGAAGACCTATTTTATCGAATCAATGTTGTTCCTATCCTTCTTCCTCCTTTGAGAGAAAGGAAGGAAGATATCCCTTTATTGATCGATCATTTTATTAAAAAGTTTAATTCGGAGAACCAAAAGAATGTTAAGGGGGTAACTCCCGAAGCCCTCGAGGCAATGATTAATTATGATTGGCCAGGAAATGTCCGAGAACTTGAAAATCTAATCGAACGGGTTGTTGCATTGACTCAAAATGAATATATTCATCCGGAGGAACTTCCCATTCCTTTTACCTCCATTTCAAGAACCAATGGTTTAAAAGAGTCTGTGTTGAGCGGGAGGCTTTCCTTTACAAAAGCGGAAGAGGAATTTGAAAGAGAAATCATATTGGATGCCTTAAGAAGAACAAAATTTGTTCAGTCTCACGCTGCAGAGCTATTGGGAATTAGTCGAAGAATCTTAAAATATAAAATGGATAAATTGGGTATTACACAAGAACAGTAAATTAATTTTTTACTCAAAAATGTAAAATTTGTTCAATTTTGGTCGAAAATTAATATGTTCTGTAATTTCATAGAGTTATAAAAAATTCGATACCCTTTACAATTTGTCTTATATAGAAATTACTAAATTTTTCCAATTAATCCCCCCAAATATTCACTTCCTTTCTATGGCTAATTAAAAATCTTTAATAAAATCAATAAAATAACTAAATTTTGAAATGTCTAACCTTTATACATTAAATGGCAAACTTCTTGCTTTGAGGTCTCTATTAATAGGAAATTATTTTTATCTCAAAGGTAAAAATTATGGATAACAAAAAGAATTTACCCAATATTTTAATAGTGGATGATGAAATTGGTCCAAGAGAATCGTTGAGAATGATCTTGAAGCCTCACTATAATGTTTATGCGGTGGAAAGTGGATACGCGGCTATTGAAATGGTCCGCCAAATTGAGATAGATGTGATCACCCTAGACTTAAAGATGCCAGGAATTTCTGGGATTGATACTTTAAAGGAGATTCGTTTGATCGATCCAGATGTCATGGTCATTATCATTACTGGATATGGGACTTTGAAAAGTGCCATTGAGGCTATCCGATATGGAGTCTTTGATTATATTCCAAAACCCTTTAATGTCCCCGAGATTATTTCCATTATCGAGAAATCCATTCAACGTAGAAAATTAAACCTTAAGATTAAAGAAATTCTACGCCAATGTCCTCATTCTAATGAAATTGAACGAAATGAAGGAACCTTTCCAAACCAGAACTCCTTGGAAGGTCAAACCTGCCTTGAATTTTCAAAGGTTCTGGCCTATACCCTGGAGGAGAAAGACCCTTATACCTCTGGCCATTCAGAACGGGTCTGTTATTATTCCGATTTAATCTCAAAGAAGATTTCCCTTTCTCCCAAAGATAGAAATGAGATTCGGATTGCTTCCTACCTTCATGATATTGGAAAGATCGGAATCAGTAATCGGTTTATCAATAAGAAGGGTTCCCTCTCTTCTACGGAGTGGGCCATCATCAAACAGCATACTCAAAAATCGATCGAACTTCTTGTTCCGCTGAAGCTTTCTCCTAACATCATATCCTATATCCAGCACCATCATGAGCGTTACGATGGAACAGGCTACCCTGATGGATTGGTAGGAGACCAGATTCCTCTTGGGGCCAGGATTATCTCTATCTCAGACGCTTACGATAGTATGACTTCTGATAGACCCTATCGAAAGCCCCTTTCCAATGGAGAGGCCAAGAATGAATTGGTCAAAAATTCGGGAAAACAGTTTGATCCTCAACTCGTTTCGGTTTTCTTAGATATCTTAAAAGAGATGGAAGAAATCTTTCTGTTCCGGGATCATATGAAAGTTCCTTCCCTTTCCTATTAGGAGTCATCGATGAACCAATTGATTCGTTGTATTAACTGTGATGAAGTCTTTTTAAAAACCCCTTTTGACCAGAGTCCAGAATATGACTCTCCTCTTCCCGGGCAGCCTGACTCCTTCCGGGTGATCCAAAGGAACGATTTTGAAGACTTCTTACGAACCCATCGGGATCATCGTTTAGAATCCCTTACCATTCTAAAAGATTCTTACATCAGTGAAGGACTCTATTGCGACCCGCTCCACACTTCCTATTTTAAGGCAACCAACGGAAAAGAGGTTTTTTTGATCAAAAGATCCAGGGAAGATATCCATCAACCCATGAGATACCAACTGATTTATGGTGATTATGAACTAAAGTTGATCCGTCTCGAAGCTCAATCAGAGGCGATCTTAAAACAATGGCAGTTCGAATTCAGAAAAAACCCTTCTCTTCTCGCTCGAGGAGAGTCTTTCCTTAGGATATTCGAAAAAGTCATAGACACGCTTCAGATCGACCGGTTAGAGAGAATTGATGAGGAATCCCCCTCCCCTCTTGAAGTCTACTATCGATTGGATGAAATTGGGCTGGCTTACCTTTTAAGGAACTGTCGAAATCGATTTAAAAAGGAGGGGTACTCAGAAGTAGAAGGATTTATTTTTCGTCATAAAGATGATGGAGTCCTTTTACTGAGAGCCACCTATCAGATTCAAATCCATGAGAAGATTAAAATCAAAAAGGAAGCCCTACCCACCCTCCTTTCTATAGAAGAGCAAAAAGTTGTACAAAAAAAGAAACCTTGATTTCGTCCCTCCTTTTGTTGACATCCATGATTTTATCTGTTAATTTGTAAAAAAGGAATAAAAACGGATGCTCTCTTCTTTAACCAGCCACACTCTCTTTACCCTATCTATGGGCATCTATCTGATGACATTCATTGGATATCTCCTCTTTTCGGTCTATCGTCATCCCCGCTTGGGAATCCTTTCGACCCTCATTCTTCTATTTGGATGGATTCTCCATTCCATAGGGCTTGTGCTTCGATGGATAGAAACTCACCAGACCGGATATGGTTATGTTCCTCTCTCCAATATGTATGAATCCCTTATTTTTTTCTCATGGACCATCGTGCTTATTTATTTAATTTTAGAGTTTCGCTACCAACAACGATTGATTGGTGTCTTTGTGACCCCCTTTTCATTTTTAGCCATTGCCCTCACCTCTATTATCCCAGGGGTTCAACCTAAAATCACTCCTCTCGTTCCGGCTCTTCAGAGTAATTGGTTAGCGATTCATGTCACGACCTGTTTTTTTGGATACGCTGCCTTTGCTGTCTCGTTCGGGATTAGTATCCTCTATCTGATTCAACAAAAGAAGATGAATGTCCATGGGGAGGCTTCAAAATGGCTACCCTCTCTCAGCCTTCTGGATGAAATCAATTACCGATCGATTGTAATTGGTTTCCCGATGCTCACGTTAGGGATTATTACGGGTGCGGCCTGGGCAAATTATGCTTGGGGAAGTTACTGGAGTTGGGATCCAAAGGAAACCTGGTCCTTAATCACATGGTTTGTCTATGCGGCCTTTTTACATGCCCGTTTGACTCGAGATTGGAGGGGAAAGAAGACAGCTGTGCTTTCTATTATAGGATTTATCTTTGTTCTCTTTACCTATTTTGGGGTGAACTACCTTATCTCTGGACTTCATAGTTATCTCTAAGGGGAGAAGGATGAGGCTTCATAATCGATAGAGCTCTTCATCGTACATATGAACCCAATTCTTCTTTAAAACCTGGATGGCTTCTTCCATTCGATCCACTCCCATGATAAGAACCGTTTTTTCTCCCGTGCCTAAACAAGTATAAAGATAATTGACATTAATAGAGACCTCTTTAAGGGGTCTTAAAATTGCGTTTAATCCACCTGGATGGTTGGGAGCTTCTACAGCCAGAACCTCTGTAATCTTAATGGAGTAACCATGGCTTCTAAGGACATTGGCCGCTTTCTCGGGATCATTGGCTACGAATCGGACCGCACTGATATCGGCTGTATCGGCCACACTTAAGGCAATGATATTAATACCGTTCTCACCCAAATAATCACTCACTTCGGCAAGCTTTCCAGGGACATTTTCAAGACTTACAGAAATCTGTTTTACTGGCATCTTTTTTCTCCCCTCTTATTCAAGAAACTCATAACCTAAGGATAAAGCTGACTTATTTATTTTTAAAACCCCTGGTCGACTCCCAAAGGTATCTCTGATCACATGGATCATTGTTTCCAGGGAGACCAGGCCTGTTTTTCGAATAAAAGCTCCTAGCATGATCATATTGGTGGCTTTATTCCCTCCGAGCTGTTTTGAAAGTTCATTAAGAGGAACTTCTACAATTTCAAGATCACCTCGGATAGGCCGGGTTTCGATAAGACTAGAATTAATGAAGATGATTCCACCGGTTTGAACCTGATTCTGAAATCGAACCATTGCTGGCGTATTCATCACTACGGCATAGTCGGGTTCAGAAGCAACGGGTGAGGCGATTTCTTCATTGGAAATGACTACCGTACAATTTGCCGTTCCTCCTCTGACCTCTGCGCCATAAGAAGGAAGACAGGTGACATTCTTTCCCTCATACATTCCCCCTGTGGCAAGTAAATATCCCATAAGAATAATTCCCTGACCCCCAAATCCTGAAAATACGGTCTTAATGAGCATCCTTTTTCTCTCCAGGAATATCCTTAATGACCCCTAACGGGAAATGTTTTACCATCACCTCATCAATCCACTGACAGGCTTCCACGGGACTCATCTTCCAGTTGGTTGGACAAGGAGAAAGAATTTCAACCAAAGAGAAACCTAACCCTTTCATTTGAGTGCGGAAAGCCTTTTCAATAGCCTTTTTTGTCTTTAAGATATTCGACGGGGAATTTACCGCTGTTCTTTCAATATAGGCAGATCCTTTTGCGACGGCTAACATCTCACTCAGAGGAATTGGAAACCCATCCCGCCTTTCTTTTCTCCCGCCAGGGGAGGTCGTTGTATTTTGGCCCAAGATCGTCGTGGGAGCCATCTGTCCCCCTGTCATTCCATAGACTCCATTATTGACAAAGATGGTAGTAAAATTTTCTCCCCTTGAAGCCGCATGAATGGTCTCAGCCGTTCCAATGGCTGCAATATCTCCATCTCCCTGATAGGTAAAGATGATTCGATCCGGAAGGGCTCGTTTAAGTCCCGTAGCTACAGCAGCTGCCCGGCCATGAGAGGCCTCTCCCATATCCACATCGAAATAGAAATAAGCAAGGACCGCGCAGCCTGCCGGAGGGACACCAATTGTAATTTCCTGAATTCCAAGTTCATCAATCACTTCCCCGATTAGTCGATGGATAATACTGTGGCCACAACCCGGGCAGTAATGGAAAGGATTCTTTTTGATGGATTTAGGTCTTGAAAAAACTTTTTTCATTTTCCCTACCCCAACTTTTTCTGATAATAATAACTTGAAATGATTCTTGAAATTTCTAATGGGGTAGGAATAATTCCTCCTGGTCTTCCATAAAAGTGAATTTCTACCCCTCCATCGACTGCCAGTTTCACATCTTCCACCATCTGGCCCATATTCATCTCAAAGACAAAGAGATGTTTCACCTTTCTGGATAATTCCTTAAGAACTTTGGTAGGAAAGGGCCATAAAGAGATTGGACGAAAAAGGCCAACCTTTAGGCCTTCTTCCCTGACCCTCTTGATTGCCCCTTTAGCAATTCTTGCAGCCGTACCAAAAGCTACCACGATCATCCTTGCATCTTCAGTGGAGAAGCTATCCCACATTAATTCTTCCTTGCTAATCCTTTCATACTTCCTCATCAATTTCCAATTATGTTCTTCTTCTTCGAAGGGATCTAAAATGAGGGATCTAATGAAACGACTCGGTCTTCCTTTGGCACCGGTGATGGCCCAATCCTTAGGAGGTAACTTTTTAATTGGAATTTCTGGAGGCAATTCAACAGGTTCCATCATCTGCCCCAACATTCCATCTCCAAGGATAACCACCGGTATCCGGTATTTATCGGCAAGATCAAAAGATTTATAGGTTAGGTCTGCCGCTTCCTGGCAGGAACTGGGAGCAAGAACGATCGTTCGATAGTCTCCATGTCCTCCTCCTCGAGTAGCCTGAAAATAATCAGACTGCGAGGGAGCAATATTTCCCAACCCGGGTCCACCCCGACTCATATTTACAATCACAGCAGGGAGTTCCAAGGCAGAAAGAAAAGAGATCCCCTCCTGTTTTAAACTTATTCCCGGACCAGAGGAAGAAGTCATGACCCTTCCACCTGCCATACTTGCTCCAATCACCATGTGGATGGAGGCTACTTCGCTTTCGGCCTGGATGAAAACCCCCCCATCGATTTTCGAGAGACGCTCGGACATATATTCTGGAATTTCGTTCTGAGGAGTGATCGGATAACCAAAATAGAATCGGCACCCTGCCCTGACCGCAGACTCAGCGATGACGTGATTTCCCCTCATTAATACTTTAGGCACGATACACCTCTATAGCAATTTCCGGGCAAACAATGGCACAAAGGCTGCAACCCGTACATTTTCTGTTTTCTTTTTTAAGATTCTTTTCAGTATAGAAAGCTGGATAATACCCTTTCTGGTTTAGACGATCCGACGTTTCGATTAATTTTTTGGGACAGACAGAGATACAGAGTTTGCAATCCTTGCAAAGTTCTTGGTCAATTTCTATCATCCCTTGAGGCAATGTTTTAATCTCCTCTCATAAAAACCTTGACCTTAATTAATAAATATTATAAATTCTTAACACTTTAAAATCAATTATTGGAGGAAATCCTTGGCTATCTCCCTCAGGCAACTTGACCAAGAATCCAAACGATTAATTATGATTGGAGGAAAAGGAGGGGTTGGAAAGTCTACCTGCGCTTCAGCCATTGCCCTCCATTTTTCCAATCAGGGTAAAAAAACCCTAATTATTTCGAGTGATCCCACCCCTTCCCTTTCGGATATCTTTGAGATGAAAATTGGCGATCAGGAGACCTCTATTTCCACCGTTGAAAATTTATATGGGATTGAGATAAGTTCCGAAGTCGTCCTTCAAAAATGGAAAGAGCGATTTGGTCCGGAAATCTATGAAGTGGTTTCCTCTTTCGCTTCAGTGGATTATGATTTTGTGGATTATATTGGAGGAGCCCCTGGAATCGAAGAGGAATATATGCTTAACTATATTCTTGAATTAGTGGAAAGTGGCCAATATGACTTAGTCGTTTGGGATACGGCTCCTGCAGGTCACACCCTCAGGCTCTTACACCTTCCTCAGATCTTTTTGAGACACCTTGAAGCTGCAACAAAATTCTATATGAATTTATATAGTTATTTTGAAAAGTTAAAGGAAAGCGTGAAACTTAAGCGAAGCAAACGGACTCTCCTTGAAATCATCAGCGGATGGGAAAACTTGGCAGAGAAGGTAGTAAGCTTTATCCGGGATTCACAAAAATCTGAATTTATTATAGTCACTATTCCAGAGGCCTTAGGGGTAAAGCAGACAGAAAGGATTGTTAAAGATTTCGATGAGTACCAGCTTAAAGTCAATCATCTCATCGTAAACTATGTGATTAAAGAGGCAGATTGTGAGTTCCATAGAATTCGCAAGGAAATGCAGCAGCATTATATTCAACTCCTAAGAGAGCTCTATGCTCATCGAATTCAATTGATAGAGCTTCCCCTTATGCCTCATGAAATCAAAGGAATCGAAAGGATCCATAAAATCTCAAAGATTCTGTTTGATCCCAATTCTTAAATCAAGGAGGTCATGATTCCCTATGGCTATCTTATCCCGTCGTGCAAGGAGCTTGAAACCATCCCCTACCCTTGCCATCAATGCAAAAGCAAAGGCCCTTCAGGCTCAGGGGATTCATGTGATCAGTTTTGGGGCGGGGGAACCCGATTTTGACACTCCCGAGAATATCAAAGAAGCTGCCATAAAGGCCATTCGAGAAGGTTTTACAAAATATACCCCCGTCGGAGGAATCGAGGAATTAAAAGATGCCATCATTAAAAAGTTTCAAAGAGATAATGGATTAATCTATAAACGCTCGGAGATTCTGGTCTCCTGTGGAGGAAAGCACTCTTTTTACAACTTAGCCCAAGCGATCTTTGATCAAGGAGATGAGGTGATCATCCCTTCTCCTTATTGGGTTTCTTATCCTCCTATGGTTGCTTTGGCCGAGGCGAATCCGGTGATTGTAGAGACAAAAGAGGAAGATGAATTTAAACTGAGGATAGAAGAGTTAAAGAAGGTGATCACCCCAAGGACAAAAGCCCTGGTATTAAATAGTCCTTCTAATCCAACGGGAAGTGTCTATTCTAAAGAAGATCTGGAAAAGATTGCTGAGCTCGCCATTGAGAACAATTTTTTTGTGATCTCAGATGAAATCTACGAAAAGATTGTCTATGATAATTTTCAATTTATCAGTATTGCTTCTTTGGGGGAAGAGATCAAAAAGAAAACGATCATAGTTCATGGGGTGGCTAAAACTTACGCCATGACGGGATGGAGGATTGGCTATACGGCGGGACCTGAAGAAATTATTTCAGCCATGAGTAATATTCAGAGCCAGAGCACCTCCAATCCGACTTCCATCAGCCAGAAGGCTTCGGTAGAGGCTCTTTTAGGTCCTCAAGACGAAGTCAAGAAAATGGTATCTGCTTTTGAGAAAAGAAGAAATTATATCGTTCAAAGGCTCAATGAGATTCCAGGGGTTCATTGTTTAAAGCCCACGGGAGCCTTTTATGTCTTTCCCAACTTCTCCTCTTATTATGGGCAATCTTATCAAGGGAAAAAGATCTCTAATTCCACTGAACTTGCCGACTATTTTCTTGAAGTGGCCAGAGTAGCAGTCGTTCCCGGGATCGAATTTGGGGCTGACCAATTCCTTCGACTCTCTTACGCTACTTCAACGGAGGAGATAAAGGAGGGGATGGATCGAATCGAAG
>JBDOIB010000079.1:0-9932 GCA_041082155.1 Thermodesulfobacteriota bacterium
TTTGATTTACGCCCTTTACAAGGTTAATAATTTGTAGTAAACATTCTAATAAAAGCCGGCGTAGCTCAGCGGTAGAGCAACTGATTCGTAATCAGTAGGTCGAGGGTTCAAATCCCCCCGCCGGCTCCAATGAGTTTTCTATCAAAACCTATTCAACCAATATCACTCCGTAAAAATTTCTTTCTTCCTCGCGAGATCGGATGACGTGAATCGGGAACCCATTATTCCTTGCGGTTTTAAATACGTCAATGCCACAGGCTTCCATTGATGGGCGGGCTTTCTCCCCATGTTTGCAAAGAGCCGTTGGATCGCACTCTTTGCAGAGACGACAGGGACCTGCGCCCATGCTCCACGCCTTATAATATCCATCCAGAAAGATCTCAATTTCGAGGTTGACCACGACCTGGTTGAAGTTAAAATTTTTCATTTTTTCCTTATCTCTTTCTTTTTGATATTGAAGGTGGAGCAAAATTGCCTTTTCATAAGAATCGATAATTTTTCGTGTTTGGGAAGGAGAGGGGGTATAAGGAGGACAACACAGTGTCGCCCCATAACCCGAGCAACCAAATTGACATTTCATCCTTACCCATTCAGCGGTGACAATGGAACGGGGATCAATAACCTTGGCTCCGCTCATCCCTCTCTCTATCGCTTTCTGGCAGTAAACCTCTAGTCGCTTCATCTCTTACCTCCCTCGTGAATGATTTGAAGCAATATGGGTTTAATGAAAAAGAAGGAGTTTTATACTCATTGAGAAGCAGTTAGGAGAATGTTAAAATAGGTTTCAAAATAAAATCAATATTCCCCCTTGATGGAGATAGAAATATGAGAATGAAGTCTTGGATCCCTGTTCTTCTGGTTCTTGCGGGATGGATAGGGTTTCTCTTTATGTTCCCATCCTGTGCAGTCAATCCGGTTACGGGGAGACAGGAACTCATGCTTTTGAGCGAACAAGATGAGATTCGTTTGGGCCGGGAAACCGATACTGAAATCATCAAGCAATATGGCCTTTATGAAGATCCAAAATTAAGTGAGTATCTTAACGAGATCTGTCAGCGAATTGCAAAGGTGTCACATCGCCCTCAATTGAACTATCAACTAAAGATTATCGATGCCTCCGTCGTGAATGCCTTTGCCGTTCCTGGGGGATATCTTTACTTCAGTCGAGGGATTTTAGCCGCACTGAACAATGAGGCAGAGCTTGCAGGAGTGATGGGCCATGAGATCGGACATATTGCTGCCCGTCATTCTGCCCAACAGTACAGTAAGGCCCAGCTTGCTCAGATTGGTTTAGGGCTCGGTTCCATTCTTGTAGATTCTCCTCTTCTGACCGGGCTGGCCCAGTTTGGGGTGGGGATGCTCTTTCTCCAATTTAGCAGAGATAACGAAAGAGAGGCAGATCGTTTAGGAGTCGAGTATGCGAGTAAGGCAGGTTATGATGCATCACAGCTGGCCAATTTTTTTGAGACACTCGATCGGATGAATCCGGGTTCCGACCGAAGTGGGCTCCCGGGATGGTTCTCCACGCATCCGAGCCCTGAGGATCGTATTCCTGCGGTTCGAAAGGGAGCTAAGGAATGGCAACGGAATCTCTCTTTCAAGGAATATAAGGTAGACCAAGAGAGATATTTAAGAAAGATCGATGGACTCGTCTATGGAGAAGATCCTCGTCAAGGATATGTGGCCGATCAGACATTTTATCACCCCATATTAAAATGTCAATTTCCGATCCCCTATCAATGGAAAGTTAAAAATAAACCTTCCCAGGTAGAAATCATGAATGAATCGGGAGATGCCTTGATTCTCTTTTCGATTTCACCTCATCCTTCGGCCAGAGAGGTGGCAAGGTCTTTTATGTCGAAGAATCGACCCAATGTGATTCAATCCGAACCGATTGAGATCCAAGGGTTTTCTTCTTACAGGCTTCTCTCGGAGATTCGAACCCAGAAGGATGCCCTTCGTATCCTTTCCTACTTTATTGAAAAGGACAAAAAGGTGTTTGTGTTCCATGGGGTAAGCACTCCGGGTCGATTTCAAAATTATGGAAGAACCTTTGAAACGACCATCCATGGATTTAAAGAATTAAGCGATCCCAAGAGAATAGGGGTTCTTCCTCAGCGGATTAGAATTCGGCGGGTGGAAATGACGGATCGAATAGAGTCTCTCCTTCGTTCTTATGGTGTTCCTGAGGGGAAAATAAAAGAGAATCTACTGATCAATGGCCTGAGTCCTGGTCAAATCGTTCCTTCTCATTCTCTCATTAAGGTCATCGAGAAGGGTTAATAAAATTATTTTCTATTATGAGCGAGATGAAAATCAGGCCAATCCTTCGGGAGGATAAGGATAGGCTAAAAGAGATCCTCCTTCGGACCCAAGTGTTTTATCCAGAAGAGGTTGAAGTTGCAATGGAACTGATCGATACTGTCCTTACTCACCCAGGGCAGAAGGATTATGAAATCTACTGCTTCGTGGACGAAAAGGACCTTCCGTTAGGGTATATCTGTTATGGCCCTATCCCTATGACCCGAGGGGCTTTTGACCTTTACTGGATTGTGGTGGATCCACAATATCAGAGAAACAGGATTGGCTCAAGGCTTTTAGATTTCTTCGAAATGAAAGTGAAAAATTTAAATGGAAGGATGATCTTGGTCGATACCTCCTCTCTTCCTTCCTACCAAAAAGCTCATAGATTCTATGAGGGAAGGGGATATCAAGCGGTGGCCAGAATTTCTGACTTTTATTGGCCTGGAAATGATCGGATCACTTATTGTAAAAGGTTGTAATTTAAGGTGGATAGGACCTAAGGGAGGTGGCGATGGAGAAAAAAAGAATCGGTGTATTGACCGGAGGCGGGGACTGTGCGGGATTGAATCCGGCCATCAAATGGGTCGTAAAGACCGCTCTTGATGACCGGCTTCGAAAGACAAGGAAGATAGAATATGAGGTTCTGGGAATCCGAGATGGATGGAAAGGGCTGATTTCTCCAGAGGGGGACGACGATTTTTTAGGACCGAGGATTCTTACGCTTACCGAGGAGATGGTCAGAACCTGGGATCGATACGGGGGAACGAACCTCGGGACCTCCCGGACCAATCCTTATGATCCCAAAAACGATCGTTCTCAGATCGTTTTAGAAAATCTGGAAAGATATCGAATTGATTACCTGGTGGCCATTGGAGGCGAGGATACACTCGGTGTGGCAAACAAGCTCTATCATCAAGGGGTGAAGGTTGTTGGAATCCCTAAAACCATTGATAAAGACCTTTCCGGTACAGATTACACCCTCGGATTCGAAACTGCCCTTAATGTCATTACCGAGGAGATCGATCGATTGAGAACGACTGCAGGATCTCATAAGAGAATTTTTGTAGTCGAGACCATGGGCAGACATGCCGGGTGGTTAGCCCTTGAAGGAGGAGAGTCCAGTGGAGCCTATATTATCCTTATCCCTGAATATGATTTTGAAATGGAAAGAGTCTGCGAATTGGTCTTGGAGGGAAGAAGGAAAGGGGCTCGATATGATATTTTAGTCGTAGCGGAGGGGGCGAAGCCAAAAGGGGGAAGCGAAATTTTAAAAGAAGAAGGAGTGGATAGTTTCGGCCATAAAATATTAGGTGGCATAGGAGAATATCTGGCCAAAGAGATCATGAAATCGACCGGGATTGAAACCCGAAGCATTACATTGAGTCATCTCCAGCGAGGAGGAGCTCCTTGTGCCTTTGATCGAAGAATGGGAAGGTATTTTGGGATTGCAGCCGTAGATTTGATTGTGAATGAAGATTTCGGAAAGATGGTCAGCTACCGAAACGGGAAGATTACGGCCGTACGGCTCGAAGAAGCGGTTGGAAAATTGAATCTGGTCGATGTGAAGACTCAATACGACACAGAACGATATAATGGTCGAAGAACTATCTTAACACATCAAAAAAAGACGGGTCAATGACCCGTCTTTTTTTGATCTATTAGTATTCTGGAGGCATGGGTGGAGGAGGAGTCTCCTTCTTGGGTTTCTCAACAACCCCTGCCTCTGTGGTGATGAGCAAAGAGGCCACTGAGGCAGCATTCTGCAACGCAAGTCGGACGACCTTTGTGGGATCGATAATTCCAGCCTCCATCATGTCCGTAAATTGCTCTTTGTCTGCATCAAACCCGAAGGCTCCTTTCTCTTCTTTGACTTTCTCCACGATCACAGAACCCTCTTTCCCCGCGTTCTCAGCAATCTGGCGGAGAGGTTCTTCCAGGGCCCGTTTGACGATATCCACACCGATCTTTCGATCACCTTCGAGCTTCAGTTTATCCAAGGCTGGAAGGCATCTGATGTAAGCCACTCCACCTCCTGGAACGATTCCTTCTTCAACGGCTGCCCGGGTGGCATGAAGGGCATCCTCCACACGAGCCTTCTTCTCTTTCATCTCTGTTTCAGTGGCAGCACCCACCTTAATGACCGCCACCCCACCTGCCAGTTTCGCCAATCGCTCCTGAAGTTTTTCCCTATCGTAATCCGAGGTCGTCTCCTCGATCTGGACTCGAATCTGTTTGATCCGACCTTCGATGGCAGAAGGTTTGCCAGCGCCCTCTACGATGGTGGTGTTATCCTTATCAATGACTACCTTCTTAGCCTTTCCAAGATCCTCAAGCTTTAGATTTTCAAGTTTGATTCCTACATCCTCAGAGATGGCTCGGCCTCCTGTCAGAATGGCAATATCCTCCAACATCGCCTTTCTTCTATCACCAAACCCAGGTGCCTTTACCGCAGCGCATTTCAGGGTTCCCCTGAGTTTGTTGACCACCAGGGTAGCCAGCGCTTCTCCCTCGACATCCTCTGCAATGACCAAGAGGGGTTTACCGGTCTTCGCCACACTCTCTAAAATGGGAAGGAAATCCTTCATATTGGATATCTTTTTCTCATAGATCAGAATGTAGGGATCTTCCAGAACGGCTTCCATCTTTTCCGGATCGGTGATGAAATAGGGAGAAATGTAGCCCCGATCAAACTGCATGCCTTCCACAATCTCAAGAGTCGTTTCCATCGATTTGGCTTCCTCGACCGTAATCACTCCTTCTTTTCCCACTTTTTCCATAGCCTCGGCAATGATTTTCCCGATCGAGGGGTCGTTATTCGCCGAAATGGTTCCCACCTGAGAGATCTCTTTTTGATCTTTGACCGGCTTAGAAAGTTTTTTCAGTTCTTTGACCACTTCTTCAACCGCAGCATCGATTCCTCTTTTCAAATCCATGGGATTGGCTCCAGCGGCCACCATTCGGTTTCCCTCTTGATAGATGGCTTGAGCTAAAACGGTTGCTGTCGTGGTCCCATCCCCAGCGGTATCAGAGGTTTTGCTTGCGACCTCCTTCACCATTTTAGCTCCCATGTTACGGAAATGGTCCTCTAATTCAATCTCTTTGGCTACAGTGACCCCATCTTTGGTCACGGTAGGGGAACCGAAAGATTTTTCAAGGACCACATTTCTTCCTTTCGGTCCAAGGGTGACTTTAACGGCTTCGGCAAGGATGTTGACTCCTTCCAAGATGGCATTTCTTGCTTCTTGACCAAACTTTAACTCCTTTGCCATTGATCATACCTCCTTTCAAATGTGAGATCTTTCATTCCAGGATGGCCAAAACATCATCCTCTTTCATGATCAAATATTCTTCGCCATCAATTTTTACTTCAGTCCCTGCATATTTGGAGAAGAGGATCCGATCGTTCTTCTTTACTTCGAGAGGGATCTTGGTTCCATCTTCTTTAATCTTTCCATCACCCACTGCAATCACTCTTCCTTCAATCGGTTTCTCTTTAGCCGTGTCCGGAATGATAATCCCTCCTTTTGTTTTCTCCTCTTCTTCCAATCTCTTCACAATGATTCGATCATGAAGGGGTCTCACGTTCATACAAAAACCTCCTTTCTCTAAAAAATTTTAGTCATCCCGGGATCGGGATATCGGGAACATCCTGGGGATCATAGGAAGAAATAAAACCAAAAAAAAATTAAGTATTGAATTCTATTTTGTCAAGGGTCATCAGGATTCTATCATTCAATTAAAATTTATAACTTATTGATATTTATAGACATTTTCATATTTGATTTTGTCTCTATATGAAATTATTTTTATGTATGGTACCCCTTAAGTCTTGTTAAGGAGGGGATAAAAAATGGTTACCGTTAAGATCAAACGGGTTGAATCTCCCAGAAAAGAAGCCAAAACCCCTTTATTAAAAAAGACAAAAGATAAAAATCACAAACGAAATGGGGAAAGGTTGAGAAAGGAGATCGAAGAACTAAGGGAGAGCTTGGCTCGCAGGGAAGCTGAATTAAATCAACTCAAAGAACAGGTGAGATATAAAAATCAGCTGTTGGCCTCCAAGGATTTAGAATTTGAAAGTTATAAAAGAATCTCCGATGAAAAGATTATTCTGCTTGAGGCTAAAATAAAGGAGCTTGAATCCAAACTTAAAAAATCCCATCTTCAAAAAAAAAGAGGTGCTCTCGAAGAGCACCTCTTGAAGAGTTAAAAAACCCTATTATTCAACCTTAATTTTGATCTCTTTCTTTTTGGCCTCTTCAGATTTTGGAAGCGTGATTTTCAAAACGCCGTTTTTATAGGATGCGCTGATTTTATCGCTTTGAACCTCTCTGGGAAGCCGGATAGAACGGGTGAAAGATCCATAGCTTCGTTCGATGATATGATAATTTTCCTCTTTCTCCTCTTTTTCCTGTTTCTTTTCCCCTTTGATCGTCAGAATATCATTCGCCAACGAAATGTCAATATCCTTTGGATCGATTCCCGGGAGTTCAGCTTTTACCACAAAATCGTTCTTTGTTTCAGAAAGATCCAAAGAAGGTAACCATTCGCCAGCCTCTTCTACCCTCCATCTTGGTCTTTCCTCAAAAAACGATTCCCAGAGCCGATCCATCTCCCTCCTCATTCTTTCTAATTCTTTAAAAGGTCTCCATACCGTTAACTCTTTTGCCATAGGTCATCCCTCCTTTTGTTTAATTTTAAATCCAACCAAAAAATAATCCCTTTTTTTTGGTTGTCAAGCAAAAAATAATCCCTTTTACAATTCCTCCGGGATGGGCGAAGAATTTAGACTATTCCCCCACCATGATGGACGGGTTAAACCCTTTTTAAATCTCGGACTCAGGACTTGTGGGAGGGACCTCGAAATCTCGGTATGGGAAGATATTCCACAGAAGGGGTATGCCTCACCGGTTGAGGGTAAAGATTCATCAACTCATAAAGTTCCGAAGGAATTTCCTTGCTCACATGAAGGCCTAATTTCTTTGCCTCTTCATAAGTGATGGGATAGTCGTGGGTCCATCTTCCCTCTGTCAGGATTCGTGCAATTTCTTCTGCCTTTTCGCTTGAATATTTATCCCCTAAGAGAAATTTCACCTGTTCCCTTAATTGATCAATCGCCTTTCTACCCATATCGGCGAGGATCCACGTTCGATCGTCAATCTCTGCGACCGGTTTATTTTCGAGGAGTTTAAGAAGGGAAACAGCTGGATATTCCCCCAGTTGGGGGTCCACCGGGCCAAGCACGGCATGCTCCCCCATCACAATTTCGTCTGCGGCTAAAGCAATCAGGGTACCACCGGACATGGCATAGTGCGGGACAAAGGCAGTGACCTTGGCCGGGTGGAGCCGAATGGCATAGGCAATTTGGTAAGAAGCTAAAACGAGCCCTCCTGGGGTGTGGAGAACAATATCGATAGGGATTTCGGGATCAGTCATATGGATGGCCCGAATGACTTCCTCCGAGTCATTGATGTCAATATATCTTATAATTGGAAAACCCAGCAGGTTCATGGACTCTTGTCGATGGACCAAAAGAATTACCCTTGAATTTCTCTTTTTTTCAAGTTTAAGAAGGCATCGTTGGCGATTGGCCTGAAGAAGACGCTTTTTTAAAAGGGGTTGCAAAGCGGCCATCATAAAGAAAATCCAGAAAAGACTCGAGATATCAAATGCCATACCTTTCTCCTCCTTTAATCCTTAAAAATTAAAATTCTTTATATCATAAAGAGGATTAACGCGCAAACTTTCATTAATGGACCCTTGACAAAATCAAAAGAATGATTATTTTTGGGTTGAAAAATTAAGCAAAAAATAATTTCGAAAGGAGGGATGGGTTATGGCATGGGAGCTTGCTCCTTGGAGACCCTTTAGAGAATTAGACCGAATCCGGAGGGAGATGGACCGGCTCTGGGATTCCTTCTTTGAGAGGAGACCTGCAAGAGTGGAGGAGGTTTCAGAGTGGTTCCCTTCGCTCGATGTATCTGAAACGGATACCGACTACATCGTCAAGGTGGAGGTTCCCGGAATTGATCCGAAAGACATTGATATCTCCCTGATGAATCATCTACTCACCATCAAGGGAGAGAAGAAACAGGAGAAAGAAGAGAAGGATGAAAATTATCACCTCATCGAGCGAAGCTATGGATCCTTCACTCGCTCCATTCGACTCCCGAGCCAGGTTCAGACTGATAAAATCAATGCCACCTATAAAAATGGGGTATTGAAAATCACCCTCCCGAAAACGGAAGAGGCAAAAAAGAAGGAGATTAAGATTCAAGTTGAATAATTCGGCCAGCCTGCTGGCTTTGCTCTGAAGGGCACCCTCGGCGGGTGCCCTTTTTGTTAGGAGCCTTGGAGATGCCTGACTATTTAACATTAATCGAGTCCAAAGCGTTTCGTATCATTCCAGGAATCGATTATAATAGAGTTTCCTATGAACTCAGAGAAAAAGGAGAAGGAGCTTTTATTCTTTATGAGATTGTGATAAAGGAGAATGAGCGGTGGGATTATTTAAGAGACTCTGTGTATCCCAGACTGGTGAGATACCTTAAAGAGAAGGGACTGGATCCTTCCTCAGGGGAAGGGGTGGTCGTAGCCCTTTTTTTTAAAGAAAGGGTCTATTTCCTTCGGGGGGTCGATTTTTTTAAAATCTTCTGTGAAATGGAAGGTCTTAATTTTTCAGCTTTCCATTTTAGAGTGTTAAGGTGGCTTTCTGAATTACCTCTTCAATAAGGGTTTCAAATAAACAAGGTTTTTTAATAGAGGGAGCAGAAGGAAATAGATGTCGGGAATTGAAAATTTAATCAAACCCTTCTTATCTTTTGATATCTTCCTTCCCTTTATCCCCTTTTTTGTGGCTTTCGACCCCTTGGGGATTCTTCCTATTTTCGTCTCTCTCACTTCAGAAATGGCCGAAACGGATCGAAGGAAAGTGATTCGACAATCCACCCTCACAGCCTTTCTTGCTGGATTAGGGTTTCTCTTTGCAGGCCGTTCAATCTTTAGGCTGCTTGGGATCACGATTTCTGATTTTAAAGTCGCAGGGGGAATCCTCCTCTTTATTTTAGCCATTGTGGATTTAATCTTCTCGGAGAGGACCAGAACCTTCCCCAAAGAGACTTTGGGAGTGGTTCCTATTGGAATTCCCCTGATGGTTGGACCTGCAGTCCTCACCTTACTTCTGATCAGCGCCCCAGCTTATGGATATTTTTCTACAATCCTTTGTTTTATTCTTAATCTTCTCCTTACCTGGTTTGTCTTCAGTCATTCGTCTCAAATTATGAGATATTTGAAAGAAGGAGGAACAAAAGGAATTGGGAAGGTGTTTGCCCTTCTTCTGGCTGCGTTTGCGATGATGATGATTCGAACCGGAATTATGGAGTGGGTGGAAGCTATCCATTTATCCTAACCTCTATAAATGGGAGGAAAATGGAAGAAAAAAATTTTAAGGAATTGGAAGAAGCCAAAGAGAAAAGAAACTTTGTAAGAGCTGCAAAGATTGCGGAAGAGTTAGGAAAGCCCAAAGAGGAGGTCAAACAGCTCCAGCTTCAAGCGATTAAACAATTTATCATCGAGTACCGAAATCCCCAAGGTGCTATGAGCCTTGTTAAAGAGTATCGATTAAATCA
>JBDOIB010000095.1:0-21634 GCA_041082155.1 Thermodesulfobacteriota bacterium
AGAAAGTCTTTCTTTGGTCTTAGATGAGATTCCCGGGAAATTGAATGAAAAGCAGAAAGAGGTTCTTTCGGATGGGAAGAAGAGCGTGGACACTCTGATTCAGTCGATCGAGGAACTCTCCCGGGAATCCTGGGAAGAGATACTTCACAAAGCCAGAGAACATTTTCCCATCGATTCTTTTTCCCTCCAGTCCTCTTCTAAGCCTAAAAAGAAAATCCTCATCGTGGAAGACCAACCTCTTATCTCTAATATGTTAAAGATGAGGTTAGAAGCCCATCAATATGAGGTTCATATCGCTGGGGATGGCGAGGAAGGCCTAAAGATGGCTTACCAAAAAAAGCCGGAGTTAATTCTTTTAGATATTATGCTTCCTCGAATAGATGGCTACAAGGTTTGCCAGATGTTAAAGTCAGATCCTAAATGTCAAGAGATTCCAGTCATTCTTCTCTCAGGAAGAACCCCCCAGGAAATCGAAGAGGTTGGAAAGAGAGTGGGAGCGAATGCCTTTTTTTCAAAACCCTTTGAGGCAGAGGCCTTACTCAAAAAGATTGAGGAGCTCATTCAAAAAGAGAAAAAGAATTAGAGGTTTTGACTCAAGGTTTCTTTCTGAATCCGCTCTCTTTCTTTTGAGATAACTCAGGGCTGTTGCATTGAGCCCTCTTCCACTCTTCTTTTAATCTCCTTAGGATCTCCTGTTGTTGTTGAATCGCAAAATCAGCGTATCGGGGATCTCTCTTTCGATAAGTTCTCTCTATGAAAGAAATGGAGCGTTCCGCAGTACGAATCTGTTTTAGAATCATCTCACACTTCTTAAGCCCCCACCGGGCCTCAATCGAATCCCCCGGATGAGGAGAGAGCCACGGGTAGTTTTGATAAAGGAAATAAAAGCTGACGACCAAATGATTTCCGATAGGAAAAAGAATGTTTTCCATCTTCTCCTGAATCGCTTTCGGGTCAAGAGTGTTTGATTCGATGAGGTGATGGAGGTGATCCATCAGAAGGATGATCCTTCCGTCGCGACCGGGAGTGCTGTAAACTTCCCAGAGCGGAGAACCTTCCGGGCATCTTCCTTTTTGGCAACGTTTAAAACCTTCGAGGACAATAGGGATTCTTGTTTCCAAATAAGCTGAAAGAGTTTCGATCAGTTTCTCTACCTTAGTCCACGGGTCATAAATTGTAGAATCAATTCTTTTAGCAACGGCCTCTACAAAGTCTGAGTAGCCTTCGGTAAACTCCTTTGAATACTGTTCTAAAGAATAGAAAGGATGTTGGGTGACGGGGAGGTAAGACCATTTTCCTCCATTCCATACCGGCCAGCGAAACTTTACAATTCCTGAGTAAATGGTCGACTCAGGCCTGGGGGTCAAAAAATCCCTAAGACTTAACTTTTGAAGCTTTGCTGGAGTAGTGGCCTCCCAGGTCTGGAGAGGATGAAGGGTGCTGCCATCTAACACAACCCGTCCAATCACTCCGGAGTGGGATTCTGTAATAAAGAAGATCGTGCCTGGGGTGACCGAATCCCGATCAATACGGATGGGATAGGTATCCATTGGAAGGGTCCGGGTAGTCGTTTCGGTCAGCATATGAAGAAGGGCTTTCCGAAAGCGTTGATCATTATGCCATTCGGGATGGGTAGGAAGATGGCCCCAGGAGGTGGACCAATGTCCAATGAGCTGGTGATTCTTGGTGGTGGCAGCAGCCGGTAGGTGAGCAATTCGGGCATAGATCCAACGGACTGCATAAGGGACATCTGCGCAATCCACAGGGATTTTATATCGAAGAAAGAAATCCTCATCTATATTTTCCTCCACCCATTGGGCAAAATGAATCTCTTCTTCAATTGTCCACCTTCGATCTCCGACTTTCCAGACCTGAGAAGGATGTTCCTGAAGATTTCCACCGTAACCCAGCAGAGGGAAGGAGAGAATGGAGAGAAGCAAGAGAAGGATCATAAAAATTATCATAAATAGGTTACCTCAGGGTTGTCAATGAGCTCAAAATAGGGTATTTTGAATAAAAAAGAAAGTTCGGGATGAGCCAGCCCACTCGAATTTTAATAGCCGAACAAGATCTAAATTTCGTTGGAATGATCAAAGATTCCCTTGAGGCTCTCGGAGATGAGTATCAAATCGAGGCGGTCTCTTCTGGAGAAGAATGCCTTAAAAAACTACAAGAGGGTCACTATGATTTACTCCTTTTAGACCAAATGCTTACCGATGGAGATGGACTTCAATGGCTTCGAAGGTTTAATAGATCGGGAATCGGAATCCCAACCATCTTTGTAACTTCTCAAGGGGATTCTAAGACCGCTTTGGAGGCAATGAAAGAAGGAGTTTTTGATTATATCAATCGATCCCCGGAGTGTGCAAAGACCTTTCCTTTCGTGGTCAATCGAGCCATTCAAGGTTTCCATTTAATGGTCGAGAAAGTTCGTCTTCAGAAAGAGTTGATCGAGACAAAGAATTTTTTGGAATCCATTGTGGAGAAGGCTGGAGATGCTATTTCAGTGGTGGATCTTGAGGGAAGGGTGATTTACTGGAACGAAGGTGCCGAGCGAATTTATGGATACAGAAAACAAGAGGTCCTGGGGCAAAAGGTCTCCGAATTTCTCTATCCCAAGGATAAAAAATTAAAGGAAGAGGAAGAGAAATTGATGAGAGAATTAATGGCCAGGGTTCTCAAAGGGGAGGTGGTCCCTAATGTGGAAGTGAGAAGACAGACCAAGGAGGGTCGGGAGATCATTACCAGCATGACCCTTTCCCCTCTCAGGGATGCAGAGGGGAAAATCATCGGCGTGACTCGAATTTGCAAGGATGTCACCCAGATGAAGAGGGCTGAAGAACGTTTGCTCCTGACAGAGCGATTAACCTCCCTCGGAGAACTCACCGCAGGGGTGGCCCATGAACTTAGAAATCCTCTGGCCGGTATAAAGATCAACACTCAAATCCTTTTGAGGAAGAAAGATCTTTCAGAAACAGAGAGGAAGCTTCTTGAAAGTACAGAAGAAGGAATCGAGAAGATTCAAAAGATCGTAGAGGACATGCTTCATTTTGCCAAACCCAAGCCTGCCAAATTTAGAGAAGCTCAGATCAATTCTGTAGTCGAAGATAGTCTCAACATTTTTCAAACGAAACTTAAGAAAGCAAATATTTCTTTAGAATTTTTAAGAGAAGAGAACCTCCCAAAAGTATGGATCGATATTCACCAGATCCAGCAGGCTCTCATTAATTTAATGTTAAATGCTATTCAAGCCATGGAGAAAGGAGGAAAATTAACCCTTCGAACGTTTGTGGAAGGAGAAAGGGTAGGGGTAGAGGTGAGAGATACAGGGGTGGGAATTTCACCCTCCCATCTGAAGAGAATTTTTGATCCCTTTTTCACTACGAAATCAGAGGGAACGGGTTTAGGTCTCTCGATCACTCATAAAATTATTGAAGCCCATGGTGGCACGATTGAGGTTCAAAGCGAAGAAGGGAAAGGATCTATTTTTACGATTTACCTCCCTGTGAGAAGACGTGATGCAATTTAAAATTTTAATCATTGATGATGAACCTATTCTTCGGGACTCTCTTGAGATGGCTCTGGGAACTTCAGGCTATGAGGTGTTGACCGCATCCACGGGTGAAGAGGGTTTGGAGAAATTTCAAAAAGAGTCTCCGGATCTGATTCTATTAGATCACTGGCTTCCAGGGATCAATGGAGATGAAGTCCTTCGAAAAATAAAAGAGACCTCACCAGAAACCCCCGTCATTATCATGACAGCTCAGGGGTCCATTGAGATGGCAGTTAACTCCATGAAGATGGGGGCCTTCGATTTTTTGGTGAAGCCCTTTGACCTCGAACAACTCGAGGATCTAATCCGGAAAGGATTGGAACGAATTCGTTTGAAGAAAGAGGTAGAGTGGCTCCGATCCCAGTATCAGGATCGTTTTCGGACCTGGGAGATCATCGGAGTGAGCCCCAAGATGAAGAAGATTTTGGAATTGGCCCAGAAGGTAGCTCAAGGATCTGACACCACCATTTTGATCGAAGGTGAAACAGGGACAGGAAAGGAACTTCTGGCTGAGTATATTCATTTTCTGAGCCCTCGCTCCTCTTTTACTTTCATTCCTATTAATTGTGGAGCCATCCCTAAAGATCTTTTTGAGAGTGAACTCTTTGGATATGAGAAAGGGGCCTTTACAGGAGCTCTCGAAAAGGGCAGGATAGGTAAAGTAGAGGCAGCAGAGAAAGGAACCCTTTTTCTCGATGAGGTGGGGGAACTTCCTCTGTCTGCGCAGGTCAAGGTTCTTCGAGTTCTTGAAGGAAAAGAATACTTCAGGGTTGGTGGGGTTGAGAAACGAAAAGCCGATGTTCGAATCATTGCGGCTACGAATAAAGACTTAGAAGCTGAAGTCAAAAAGGGGAATTTTCGAGATGATCTTTATTTCAGGCTAAATGTCATCAAACTGACCATCCCTCCCTTGAGGGAACGAAAAGAAGATATCATCCCTCTTTTTAAATTCTATATGAATTCCTTTAATGAACAGTTTAAAAAAAATTTTGTTCGGATCTCTCCAGAAGCAGAAAAGATTCTCCTCTCCTATCCATGGCCCGGAAATGTTCGAGAATTGAGAAATACGGTAGAAAGGATCATCCTTATCGAGAAAGGGGATACTATTGAACCGAATCATTTGAGTTTTCTTCCAGAGCGCGAAGTAAAGATAGAATTTAAACCCGTAATTCCTCCTCAGGGGATTATTCTCGAAGAGATCGAAAAGAGCTATATCCTTGAAGCATTAAGGATGAAAAAAGGGAATAAAATGCAGGCTGCAAAACTTCTTGGCATCTCCCGCTCTGCCCTTCTCTACCGAATGGAAAAGTATGGAATAAAAGGGCAGGAGTCCTCTTAAATGTTCGTTTTCAAGCAGGATATTTGAAATCAAACAATTTTAAAATCTTTTATCATTTCGATATATTATTAAATAAGGGACTTTATCTTTTGCTTTCTCTTCATATAGTGTTTCATTTTCCTCTTTCTTTCCTCTTGATCAATCCCTCGGGTCTTTAAAGATTAATCTATTGAATTCAAACAGAAATTTGAATTTATGAATTCAAATTTTCATATGAATGGATCCTTGGCATTAACTTTGCTCTTTAATCCTTAAAAATTTGAAATTGATTATTGTCGTGAAAGTCCTTCTCATAGAAAAAGACAGAAAAATCAGTCAGTCCCTTTCTTTTTTTATTGAAAACCAAATGAAGTGTAAGGTGATGATTGCTGATTCCAGAAAGGAAGGGGAGTCCCTTTATGATGGATCTACCTTTGACATAGTGATCTGTGGAGAACCTCTGCCTGATGGGGATGCATTGGAATTATTAAAAAAGTGGATAAACCGAAATCCAAAACTTCTCACCGTATTAATGACCGTAAAAAGCGATGAACACCTGAGAGAGGAAGCCATGAGGGCTGGAATTTCGGGATATCTGGTGAAGCCCTTTGATCTCAGGCAACTCGAAGAGATCATGGGACTTGCTAAAGTATAAGTATGAATGCGTGGCTTAAGTTAAACAAGTTCAAACAAGAAAGGAGGTGAAAAGAGATGAAGAAGGTTTCATTAGGGATAATGGTCGCAGTTCTCATTCTTTCCCTGGCCAGCTTCGCTAGGGCTCAGGATAAACCCAAGGTTCCTGCCTGGCAGACCACTGTGGTGAAAGATTGGGTTTCCAAGGCGAAAGCTGAAGTTAAAAAAGTAGGAATCGCAGAGGTAAAAGAAGCCATTGACAAAAAAGAAAAAGCTTATATCCTTGATGTGAGAGACCCGGATGAATTTAAAGCAGGACATCTCCCTGGGGCCATTCATGTCTCCCGTGGGAAACTCGAGTTCGTGGTCTGGGATAAGATTAAGGAAAAGGATGCCAAGATTTATGTATATTGCTTAACTTCGGGCCGAGCCGCCTTAGCAACCAAGACACTCATTGACATGGGCTATAAAAACGCCATTCTTATGGATGCCCATTTTGAAGAGTGGATTAAGGCTGGATATCCGGTAGAACGATGAGAATAAAAAGGAAGATGGGTCATTGATTTTATTGAATACCCATCTTCCTGTCCCATTAAATTTTTAAAAATGAAAAATCTAAAATTTACCCGAAGGGGATTTTTAAAACTCACAGGGGTTAGTGCAGGAGCGCTTGCCCTCGGGAACCATCTGGTTGGATTTAAGAAATGGGTAGAAGCCTCCGCACAGTCTCCTGTGACCCGAGTTCCAACGATCTGTAATGGCTGCGGAAACCGGTGTGGAATTTTTGCCTATGTGAAAAACGGGAGACTATGGAAGATCGAAGGAAATCCTGAAGCCAACGGGAATCAAGGGGTCGTCTGCCCAAAAGGCCATGGATATCTTCATGATTTATATAATCCTGACCGGATCAAGAGCCCTCTAAAGAGGGTCGGTGACCGTTTTGAGCCCATCTCCTGGGAGCAGGCCTATCAGGAGATTGCCCAAAAGATCAATCTCCTCTTACTGCAACATGGGCCTCAGAGCATTTTCTGGGTGAATTATCCCCAACCCAATCATCTTTATGCCTTAAGACTAATGCATGCCTTAGGGAGTCCTCACTATTTTACCCATGGATCGACGTGTTATACAGCAAGGAATGCCGGATGGATTTATACCATAGGGGAATTGCCCTCGAATGATCTTGCCAATTCTCGTTATATCTTAATTATTGGACGTAATCCTGCGGGTGGAATCGATCTTGGTCAGGTCAAGCAGATTGTAGAAGCGAGGTCAAAAGGAGCAAAGTTAGTCGTCGTAGACCCACGACATAGTGAAACAGCCATTCTGGCCGATGAATGGCTCCCCATTAAACCGGGAACAGATTTAGCCCTCTTGTTAGCGATGATTAATGTGATGGTGAAAGAGGAGCTCTATGATAAGAGATTTGTGGCTGAGAAAACGGTTGGGTTTGATCAATTAGAAGAACAGATCGTCAATTATCCTCCAGAATGGGCGGAGAAGGTTTGTGAAATCCCTGCAAAGACGATCATTCGAATTACTCGAGAAATCGCCCAGGCAAAACCCAAGGCTCTGATTCATAGAGGCTATCATGGAGCATTTGGAGCACAATATTTAAATAGTTTTCAAACGGCACGGGCCTTAGCCATCGCCAATAGCCTTCTTGGAAATATTAATCGAGAGGGAGGAATCTATTTTCCCAAGACAGCTCAGTTGGGAGAACTTCAGCCCACCCATCCTGCTCCGGAACTCCCACAAATGGGAAAGCTGGATGGTACAGGGGTTCCTGGTCGATATCCCTTGGGAAGTTATGGGGATGGAATTGCCCATGCCATTCCAGAGCTTGCACTTCGAGGGGAGCTGAAAGCAGGGTTTATATATCATTACAATCCCCTTCGAACCAATCCAAATCCCAAACGAGTGATTGCAGGGTATAAGAAACTTGAGCTGTTGGTGGTCATCGATACAGTTCTTTCAGAAACCGCTTCAATTGCTCATTATGTTCTCCCCGAGTCATTCTATCTCGAACGAACGGAGGCGATCGATACCAAACACAGTGGAAAGAGGGCTCAGGTAAGTCTGCAGCAGCAGGTCGTAAAACCCCTATTCGATACCCGACCCGGGACTCAGATCATTATTGAGTTAGCCAAACACCTGGGTGTAGGGAAGTATTTTAACTTTACCATTGAGGAGGCCAACCGCCTTCGTCTTAAACCTCTGGGCGTGACTCTGGAACAATTAAAAGAGAAAGGAATCTTGTTTGTTGGAGAAAAATGGAGAGAAGGGTTTAATAAACTGAATACCCCATCTGGGAAAATAGAAATTTACTGTGAGACCTTGGACCGTTTGGATATTCCTCCCATCCCGAGATGGGAAGAACCATTAGTTTCTCCTGATCCTAAGGATCCTCGATCTTTTCGGTTACTCCATGGGAAACAGGCTATCCATACCCATTCGATGACCGCGAACCAACCGATTTTAATGGCCTTGAGCCATCGATACGATATGATCCGACTTTGGATGAATAAAAAGAGAGGGGAGCAATTGGGGCTCAAGGATGGAGATTGGGTGAGAATCAAATCCCCTGTGGGAGAGGGCAGAATTCGGGTTCGCCTCACAGAGGGAATCCATCCCTCCTGTGTCTGGCTTCCGAGTGGGTACGGGATTTTTTCAAAATATCTGAAGACAGCCTATGATGTCGGTCTTTCATATAATGACTTTCTTCCTACCTATTTTGATCCCACAGTTGGACACGTCATGGCTTCAGAAATTGTAGTTCAGGTTACAAAAGAAGAGAAGGTGGGGTGAGATATGGCACGTTATGGAATGGTGATCGATGAGACGAAATGTGTGGGTTGTCACGCGTGTCGGGTCGCCTGCCATAACCAGAACGGTCTGGATGAGAAGGAGGCTTACAATCATCTTGAAGAGCGGGAGTATGGAACGTTTCCAAACTACACCCGGGAGTTTTTACCCATTCAGTGCCAGCATTGTGATAATCCACCATGTGTGAAGGTATGTCCCACTGGAGCCTCCTATAAACGAAAGGATGGGGTGGTCCTCGTGGATAAGAATAAATGTATTGGATGTAAGTACTGCATTGCCGCTTGCCCTTATAATGTTCGGATCATCAAGAAGGAAGGCTATATTGAAAAATGTCGATTCTGTATTGAGTTTGTCGAAAAAGGAGAGCAACCAGCCTGTGTGACCACCTGTATGACTGGGGTACGCATGTTTGGTGATTTAGACGACCCAAATAGTGAGATCTCTCAATACATCATTAAGCATAAATTGAGACAGTATAAGGCAGAACTCAATACAAAGCCAAGGATCTTTTATCGAAAAGGATAGACATTTAATGAACTCCCGGGATAAGGCTTTATTTTGCCAGGAACTCTCTTCCCTCTTCCTTCGGCCTACCCCTGAGATCGCAAAAGAGGTCGAATCAGGTTCTTTGTACCAATTTTTTAAACCTTGGCTCTCCCTATGGGGTGAGAAAGAGAAGAAATATTTAAATGGATTTCTATCTTTTAGGGAGAGTTCTCGTCTTGAAGAAGAATTACAACAAGAATACGATCGTCTTTTTTCGGAATTCGGTGAGGAGAAGATTCCCCTGGTGGAATCGTGCTATAAACCCTGGACAGAAGATCCTCAGTGCTTACTCCCTTTTGCAAAAGAGAAGGGATTTTTGATGGGGGATCCGGCGCTCCACCTTTTAGCTCTTTTTCAAAGATATGGATTGGAGGTGGAAGCCCCATTTCAAGGAGTTCCAGACCATCTCGCCATCGAATTAGAATTTCTCTCCTTCCTTTATTCACGGAACACCCCGGAGGAAGAGATCCGTCAATTCTTAACGGATCATTTAAATTGGATTCCTTTTTTAAGAGAGGCATGTGTCAAGAGTCATGCCCATCCTTTCTATCTCAATTTAATAGATATTCTTGATCGTTTCATTCAGCACGAATTAGGGAGGTTGGAAAAGCAAGACCATGGGACGAAGGGGATTCATTCAGAGGCTGTTTGAATTTTTTATATTTGGAGGACTCCTCCTCCTTGGAGGATGTAAGGCAAAAGAGGAGGCTAATACATTTGGAAATCAGGAGAGACTCTGGAATTTAGTAAAGGGTGAAGAGAAGATTGAAGAGCCCGTGGAATTTCCTTTCACGAAAGAGACCCCGGTTTTTTATCGAGATGCCTCCATGGGAAAGGCCGATCCTAACTTTGTCCCTAAAATAGGAGGAGGCTGAAGTTAACTCATCAATCCGTCGTTGACGGATCCTTATGAAGAGGGAGTTAAGGGATGGAAGGTCAAATCCATATTATTTGGAATTGGATTGTAGCTATCGACCTTTTTGCTGCAGGGCTGAGTGCAGGGGCATTTATTATCTCAGCAACAGCCTATTTTCTTGGAAGAGAGAGATATGAGAATATTACTCGGATCGGAGCCCTCATTGCGCCTTTTCCAGTCCTCATAGGCATTGGAGCACTGATTTATGATCTTGAGAGGCCCCATCTCTTTTGGAAATTATTTCTCACCTTTCGGCCCAATTCCGTGATGTCCCTTGGGGGCTGGTTACTGCTCTTCTTCTCTCTCTTTAGCTTTGCTCACCTCTATCTCTGGCTTCCGGAAAAATATGATTATTTAGGAGTCATTCCACGAATCCAGTCCAATCGAATCTTGAGTCGATTTAAAGGAGAAAATCTCACGAAGGTTCGAGGACTCATCGCAGGTTTCGGGATTCCCATCTCTATTGGCGTAGGGATCTATACGGGAGTTCTTCTGGGAGCGCTGACGGCCAGACCTTTCTGGAACAATCCGATGCTTCCGATGTTATTCTTAATCTCAGCCATGATGACCGGCTCTGCGGCTATCTGTTTTGTAGGCTGTTTTATTAAGGGATTTCGAGGAATGAGCCGGGAACATATTAATACCAATAAGTTTATGATCCATTCCATCGATTTTACTCTGATGGTTTTTTCCATCATCGCGGTCTTTCTATTTGTTTTGGGGTTATATGTTTCTCCACGGAGTTCCGTGGCCGCTGTCCATTTGATTATGGGAGGAGAGTTCACCTTCCTCTTTTGGTTCTTCGTGGTGGGGATAGGAATTGTGCTACCCCTTTCGCTTGAAGTCTATGAATTGATTCCCCACTATATTGCCCACAAAGAATTGAGAGAACATAATCCGTGGATCTCTGGGGTGATCACCACCTCGGTTCTCATCGGGGGATTTGCTATGCGGTATATTGTTATCTATGCAGGGCAGATCGCCCGGATCATCTCATAGGCTATTTTTCCCTCTTATCCAGAGCTTTAACCGATCCCATAGAGTAATCTTTCGGAAGACGTAGAGACCTTCACGGGTGTTGAAGAAAACCTTTTTCCCAATTTTTAAGGATGTAGGATTTTTATATTCTGGATTACAGGCTAAAATTCTTAACCCTTCTTTTAGGGTAATAAATCCAAGAGCGATAGGGGAGAGGAATCCTTCGGGGGGATGATGAAGAATGGTAAAGGTTTCCAGGATTCCAATACCTTTGGAAGGTTGAGGAAGATTGGATTTAGTAACAGGTTTAAGCTTCGGTTGATAATCAGGTCTCCATCCTTCCACATATCGCTTCTTTCGATCACTTCTTTCAAGAATAATCACGAAGTTGTTATTTCCTAATCCCCCTATGCTTTGTGCCAATCCAACCTCTGCTTTTTTTAGCTGTCTTCCTTCTCCCGCCTCACCTCTTAATTGAAAGACAATCTCAACCAATTGGGCCAGTCCAGAAGCCCCAACAGGATGACCCCTTGATTTAAGCCCTCCTGAGGGATTGATAGGGAGTCTTCCCTGAAGGTGGGTCACTTTTTCTATGAGAGCCTTCCATCCCTCTCCCGGGGCAAAAAATCCTAAATCCTCGGTCCCGATGATTTCAAAAGGAGTGAAGGCATCGTGAACTTCTGCAAATTGAATATCAGAAGGATTGAGTTGAGCCATTCGGTAAGCTTTCTGAGCTGCCTCTTTGGTAGAATTAAAAGAAGTCAGGGAAGCTCGATGACTCACGGCAAGGGTATCCGTGGCATGCCCTACTCCCGTGACTTTAATCGGAGTGGGTTCTGAGGTGAGAAGGAGGGCTGCGGCTCCATCCGTAATGGGCGCACAATCATACAGGCGTAGCGGGTAGGAGATGATCTGGCTTCTTAAATAATCCTCTTTGGTAATAGGTTTTCTGAACTGGGCATAGGGATTGAGAGAACCGTTATAATGATTCTTTATAGCCACCTGGGCTAAAATCTCTTCCATTTTGGAACTGGAGAGTCTGTATTCCTGGGCATATCGTTGCGCAATCATTGCTGCGAAGGCAGGCATGGTCGCCCCGTATCTCCGCTCTGTCCGATCGATGACCTCTGAAAGAATCTTTGTGGTTTTGGAGGTGGGAAGGTGGGTCATCTTCTCGCCCGCGAGAACAAGGACGTTCTTCATATAGCCTGAAGCAACAGCGTAAAAACCTGTTTCAAAAGCACCTGCTCCCGTGGAAGAGGCCGTTTCAACACGAGTAGAAGGAATTCCGGTCAAGCCAATCGTATCTGCAAGAAGAGTAGCGAAGTTAGAATCCCCTACAAATTCCTCAACATTCATGACACCAATAAAAATGGCATCCACTCTGTCCAGCTGAGCCTCCTTAAGAGCTAATCCTGCGGCTTCAGCCATTATCTTTTCAAGGGATTCTCTTGATTTTCCGAATTTTGTCAATCCAACACCCGAAATATAAACATCCATATCTTCCTCCATTTTTAGGGAGAGACCTCTTACTCTATATTACATTAAAATTTATTTTTTTCACAGGTCCACTCCATCTTTTTAATTTCATATATCTTATTGATCTTCCAAGATTTTTAGTTTTGCTTCAAGATTTCATAATCCGGGAGGGGAAGAATCAAAAATATCCAACTAATTGTAACCTTTATAAATTTTAAATCCTTCGGGGGAATGCAATTCAATAAAGATCGCTAAGGAAAATCTTAAACCTATAATTTTTTGAGATTATTGAGGAATTATTTGTGAAAATTTTATTTTGACCTGTAAAGAGGGAGATATTATATTATTTAGCCGATTATTTTTTAATGAAAGAGGGTCCTCTTATGGACGAGATTCAATATCAAAAATTTTTAACCACTCGAATATGTGATTTGGATCTGGATGTGGAAGAGAGTCTTGGTCCGCTTCTGAAGCGACTGAAAAAAGAATTAAAAAATCATCGCATCCTCCTTTGGCCAGATTTTTATTTTGGGAATGAATGGGGATGTGTCAACAAAACCATCTCCATCAGTATTCCTTTTTACTATGCAAAAGATGAATTAAGAGAATTGGAAGGAGAAGTATTAAAAGACGAAGAAATCATCAAAACTCTTCGCCATGAGGTTGGGCATGCCATCAATTATGCCTATAAACTCTGGCAGCGGAAGGATTGGGAAGCCACCTTTGGAAATTTTAATAAAAAGTATCAAGAAGGGTATCTCTACCGAGTCAACCCCTGGTCAAAAAGTTATGTCCGACATCTTCACTACTTAGGAGATCCCCATTATGCCCAGAAGCATCCTGATGAGGACTGGGCAGAGACTTTCGCCATCTGGCTCGCTCCCCGTTCAAATTGGAAGGAGAAGTATCGAACATGGCCAAATGCCTTAGAGAAACTTAATTATGTGGACCAGGTCATGAGAGAGATCGCGGGTGAGGAACCCATCAATTTGAAAAAGAAGAGAGAGGGCGAATATACCACTATCGAAGACACCGTTTCTCAGTGGTACGGACTGGATGGCGAGATGTTGGATCAGGAACTTCAGGAGTATTTAAAGGATATGAACGAACTTTTTACTCCATCCAAGGATCACCGTCGGAGACTTCTTCCAGCTTGGAGGCTCATTCGAAGATATGCAAGGATATTAAGCGACCGGGTCAGCCTCTGGATCTCCGGTTCCAATCAGCATTCGATCCGAAAGACGCTTCGACGCTGGGAAGCCATCTGTCGGAGTGAGTCTCTGGGTTACCTTCCTGAAGAAGAGGATCGGAAATTGATTGAATTGACGACGCTCCTGACCTATCATGTCGTCGATGATGTCCATCATCTCAAAGATTAAAGCGTTAGGGATTTAAACAATCACTGTCCTTTTGATCGTTTTCACAATTTCTTCCGGTTCGTCGATCAATTGAAAGATCTCAAGATCTTGAGGAGAAATTTTTCCTTCCTTTAACACGACCTCTTTAATCCAGTCGAGAAGGCCTTTCCAGTATTCTGAACCCACAAGAATCACAGGAAAGGGTTTGATCTTGTGGGTTTGAATTAAGGTGATGGCTTCAAAGAGTTCATCGAGTGTGCCAAACCCTCCTGGAAGGATAATATAGGCTACCGCGTATTTCACAAACATTACTTTCCGGACAAAGAAATAATGGAAGCTGAGTTTAATGTTGGTATAGGGGTTAGGAGTTTGCTCCAAGGGGAGCTCAATATTCAGTCCAATCGATCTCCCACCGACCATTGCGGCACCCTTGTTGGCAGCCTCCATAACACCCGGCCCCCCTCCAGTAATCACACCGAACCCATTTTCCGCAAGAAGTTGCCCTATCCGTTCGGCTTTTTCGTATATTTCGTCCCCCTCTTTAACCCGGGACGATCCAAAGATACTCACCGAAGGATGATATTCGGCCAAGGCTTCAAAGCCTTCCACAAACTCTGCCATAATATGGAACATTCTCCAGGTATCCTTTACCGTGATTTCATCAATAAGATACTGTTTGCTGACCATTTCATCCTCCATTCTTTAAGTGAGGTAGAGTTGATTAATCAAGAATTTTATATTAGGTAAAATGAAGTTTAAAGTCAATGATCGATCAAATTTCGCCAAGCCCTTTACGCGATAGGCATAGGGTTTAAGGTTTTAGGGATCTAAAGATGAGAGTCGAATTTCTGGGAGGAGTTCGTACGGTTACTGGTTCTGCCATTCTGATCGAAATAGGAGCTGGAAAGATCTTAGTGGATTGCGGGATGTTCCAAGGAGGGAAGACGCTTGAGGAGAGAAACTGGGATATTCGATCCTATCGTCCTGAAGAAGTCTCCACCATTTTACTCACTCATGCCCATATTGATCATAGTGGTCTTATCCCCAAAATGGTTCGAGAAGGTTTTCGAGGGAAAATCATCTGTACCCGGGCTACACTGGATCTTTGTGGAATCCTTTTACGGGACAGTGCCCATATTCAGGAAATGGAGGCTGAGTGGGAGAATAGAAAGGGAAAAAGGGCAGGGCGAGGGGAAATTTCCCCACTTTATTCCCTTCGGGATGCAGAGAGGAGTCTTCAATATTTTTCTCCCGTCTCTTATGAAGAGGTGGTGTCACTTGGCGATGGCCTTGAGGTTCGTTTTCAGGATGCGGGTCACATTCTTGGTTCAGCCATAATTGAACTATGGATTGAGGAAGGGGGAGAGAGGAAAAAACTCGTATTTTCTGGTGATTTAGGAACTCCGGGACAGCCCTTTCTGAAGGACCCTTCATGGATTACGGAAGGAGATATTCTCTTCATTGAATCCACCTATGGGAATCGCCTTCATAAATCAAGGCAAGAAACGGTGGATGAACTGCTCCAGATCGTCCAAGAGGCGATCGCCCATCAGGCAAAGGTGATTATTCCGGCCTTTGCAGTAGAGCGAACTCAAGAAGTCATCTATACGCTTAATGAATTTCAAAGAAAAGGCCTGATTCCTCAGATTCCGATTTATATTGATAGCCCGCTGGCGATTTCCGCTACCGAAATTTTTAAGAAGAATACGGAGTATTTCGATGAGGAAGCCAAATTTCTTTTTTCCGAAGGAGGAAATCCCTTAGAACCCCCGGGAATCATTTATACTCGAACCACTGAGGAATCGAAGGCTATCAACGAAGACAACCGACCTGGAATTATTATCTCCGCAAGCGGGATGTGTGAGGCAGGAAGGATTAAACATCATCTCAAACACCATCTCTGGAGGGAGAATTCCCATATCGTATTTATTGGCTATCAGGGAGAAGGGACGATTGGCCGAAGAATTATCGAGGGAGCAAAAACGGTGAAACTTTTTGGCGAAGAGATTGCCGTACGGGCTCATATTCATACCTTAGGAGGATTCTCTGCTCATGCCGACCAGAAAGGACTTCTGGACTGGCTTGCTCATTTCGAACATCCTCCTCTCGAGGTCTTTGTGGTTCATGGAGAGGAGGAGATCTCTTTAGTGTTAGCTCGACTGATTGAGGAGCGGTTTCGTTTAAAAGCCACTGTTCCCAAATGGAGAGAGAAGAGAATACTTTTCGGGGGTGAAGAGGAGATCCGGGAAGAGAGAGAAATGGAGGGGGTTGCCCCTTGGGAGTCAAACCTCCAGACCCTCTTTACCCATTTCGATCGCATTTATAGAAGGCTTAGAAAAAAACTAAAAAGAAGGAAAGTCCTGGAAAGAAAGATTCACGACCTTCATTGGGTCAGAGAGTTTGAAGAGCTGAAGAAAAAGATCGAGGATTTAGAAGAAAAATTATAGAAGGATAGAGTTCAAACGTCTCAAAAATGGATTTAATCAAGTTTGGGATTGTCTTTTTAATTATCTTCGTTCTTCTTTATCGAAAAGTCAAACTCTGGATAAGCCTCCTGGGAGGCACTTTCACCCTGGGCCTTCTCTTTCATCTCCCTTTTATTGAAATCGGAAGAAATCTCCTTGAGGCCACCCTTGAACCTAAAACCCTTCTGTTGATCAGTGCCCTTTTGGCCATCCTTTTTTTCAGTCATCTCTTAAAAGAAACAGGCCGAATGCGGGAGATCCTTGAAGGATTGGTTCATCTCTTTAAAGATATTCGGGTGGTCATTTCTATTCTCCCGGCGATTATTGGTCTAATGCCTATCTTAGGAGGGGCTCTGGTTTCAGCCCCAATGGTCGTTGAAGGCTCGGATAGGCTTCAACTTTCCCCAGCGCGGAGAACCTTCATCAATTATTGGTTTCGACACGTCTGGGAGTTTACCCTTCCTACCTTTCCAGGTTTGATTTTATTTGCCTCTCTGGTCAATGTTCCGGTGAGACGGTTTGGGTGGCTCCATCTTCCCTTCACCCTGACGGCTATCCTCAGCGGGTTTTTTATAGGGTTTCAAGGAATTCGGAAGTTAGCCATGGAGTCAGAATCTCAATTAGAGATCTCTTCTCTTCTAAGACTTTTACAGAATCTCTCCCCTTTCTTCCTTGCCATCCTTTTGGTGATTCTCTTTAAGATCGAATTGGTCATCGCTTTAGGGATTTCTATTCTTGTCATGGTCATTCTATTTCGGATTGATGGAAAGGTATTAAGAAATGAGTTCATCAAAAGTCTGGATGTTGAGCTCTTTTTAACCATTTCTATCATTATGGGATTTAGAAAGGTGTTGGAATCCAGTCATGCCATTGAGGGTATCTCTGAATCTTTGGCCTCATCGAGTATTCCTCCTCTCCTAATGGTCACAGCTGTTCCCTTACTGGTCGGGTTAATGGCAGGAGCTCCAATTGCCATTGTAGGAATTTCCTTTCCCGTCCTTATCCCTTTGTTTCGGGAAGATCCAAAATTCCTTAATTATATGAGTTTAGCTTTTATTAGTGGTCTTTCCGGGCATCTTCTCTCTCCTTTCCACCTCTGTCTTATTTTAACGAAGGAGTACTTCAAGGCAGATTGGAAAGGAATCTATCGTTTGACCTGGATTCCGGCCACTTCCCTCCTATTGGTAGGATTCATTAAGGCTCTTTTTTTCTGAATCATTACGGAGAGCAACTGCTTGCCTACTCCTGACTGCCAGCCCATTTATTCTAAGGAATAATATGGAATTTTCCTTTCAGACTGTTAATTTAATATCAATCTGATTAAGCCGGGGATCAAGATCTGCCCGAATGTCTGTGTTCTCTATAACGCCAAGGGTCACGACCACCTTTACCGATGTAATTGTCCCTGGGGTAAGGTGTCCTCCTAAGGTGACGATCTGGTCATTGATGACGGTGGATGCAGAAAAGTGGGCATGAATCTCGGGTTCTCCATTCCCTTTGGTGGCAATCCAGCCCGTCAGTGAAACAATCTCCATAGGTTGCTCCAGTTCCAGATATAGGCGATGACGATCTTCTACCTTTAACCCCGGTGGAAGTATCTTCAAGTTCCTGAAAATGGCTTTTTTTAACGCCCCAATTCCTGAAAGAATCACACCTGTTTTTATCCGCTCTTTTTTTACGAGCTCCTCAATCCCCCCTAAAAGGTCAATCCCCATTGCCAATTTTCCCATGACCACCCGAGAGAGACTTCCCTTTCCAATCCCTTCCAGGAAGTCTAAACTTCTCATCCCGTCTCCTTTCTTCTTAGGATGGACTTTATGGAAACCTTTCCTTCGATTTCTTTATTAACCTAAGAGGACAAAATCTTTCAAATCCTTGAAATCATGATGAAGTATGTTATATAGAAAAAACCTAAGATTAAAACCATAAGGAGGGATCAAAAGTGAATTGGAGAGAGATGAAGTTAGAAAGAAAGGCTATTTTTTTAACTTTATGGATTTTATCCATGTTCATTGGGACCAACATATGGGCAGATCCACAAAAGATTCTTTCTGCTATTGATGCAAATGCAAACAACTGTAAAATGGTCTCTCAAAAGATTTTTGAATTTAAAGAGCTGGGGCAGCAGGAATTTAAAAGTTCTGCTCTTCTCAAAGAGGAGTTACAAAAATTGGGATTTAAAGTGGAAGGAGATCTGAAGGTACCAGCAGACCTGGTCAAGGATGGAGTGGCCAGAACTGCTTTTAAAGCTGAATTAATCGGTAAGGAACCTGGCCCTACCATCACGATTATGTTGGAATATGATGCTTTGAAAAATGGTCATTCATGTGGTCATAATCTCATTGCTGCCTCCGGGCTTCTTGCTGCCGCAGGGCTTGCAAGTGTAATGAAAGAGACACCAGGCCGGATTTTTGTCATTGGAACTCCTGATGAAGAAAGAGGTTCATTAGGTGGGGGGAAAATCGCCCTCCTTGAAGGAGGACATTTTGAAGGATCAGATATTGTGTTTATTTCACATCCAGCAGACCGTTGGAACGCTGATATGCGTTATCTGGCCATGAAAAGAGCTACTTTTGTCTTCAAGGGGAAAGCCTCTCATGCGGCAGCTGCACCCCACAAAGGGATCAGTGCACTCGATGCGGTGATTCTTACCTTTAATGCCGTCGACATGCTCAGAGAGCATGTTCGGCAGGATGTACGAATTCATGGAATTATTAAGAAAGGCGGAGATGCAGTAAATATCGTTCCCGAACTGGCCGAGGCAGAATTTGCGGTTCGTGCCCTCGATACCACGACCATGGAAGAGACCTATAATAAAGTGGTCAATTGTGCCAAAGCAGGAGAACTTGCCACGGGTGCCAAATTAGAGTTTAAGGAGCCGAGAACCTCATTAAAAGCTCCAATTGTTATTCCTGCCCTAACCAAGATGATTCTGGATAAGGGAAAAAGCCTGGGTGTGCCAGAAGATGAGATCAAAGCTTCCATAGAATCAGGATCCTCTGACCTCGGAAATGTTGGAAATACTTATCCCACCGTTGAACTTAAGTTTAAAATAGCTCCAGAAGGGACTCCATTACATTCTGATACCTTTAGGGATTATGCGGGATCAGAGGAAGGATGGAAAGCAGCGGTGATCACAGCAAAGGCGATTGCCCTTACAGCCTATGATTTACTCATCCATCAGGATAAGGTTAAAGCCATTAAAGAAATGTTTAAGGAATTGAAAGCAAAGGAAGGTAAATAAAAAATTAAAATTTAAGATCGAATTCAAAATTAATGGGCAAAAGTAAAAGGAGGTTGAAGAGTGCAGCCGTGGGAGAAGTTCTTTCGAGAAAAACAGGTAGAAAGGACCATAGAAGCCCTCAGGAAGAATCGGTTTGAGGCCCTCTACGTTCCAGACGCAAAACAGGCTTTTGAAGCCGTGATGGCCCGAATCCCTGACGGGGCTACAGTAGGAATTGGAGGTTCTGTCACCTTGGGCCAAATTGGAATTTTAGATGGTTTGAAAGAACGAAAAGTCCAACTCATCTGGCCGATTCAACAGGCCAAAAATGAAGAGGAACGGATGGAATTGATCCGAAAAACCTTCTCTTCGGATATCTTTCTTACCAGTACCAATGCTATTACAGAGGATGGAAAGCTTTTTAATATCGATGCCACAGGCAATCGGGTGGGGGCTATGTTTATCGGTCCGAAGCAGGTGATCATTGTATGCGGGGTGAATAAGATTGTCAGAGATCTCGAGGAAGCCGAGAAAAGATTGAAAGGGTGGGCTGCTCCGCAAAATGCCAAACGCCTCGGACGGAAGACCCCCTGCACAGAGACGGGCCTCTGTTCGGATTGTAATTCTCTGGATCGAATCTGCAATATTTATGTGATCCTTGCAAAAAAACCCGTTCGAACCCATATCCTGATTATTTTAGTCGGGGAAGAGTTAGGGATTTAAAACCTTCTGTTTATGCTCTTATCTCTCTACTCAAAATGATTCGAGCGTCAACGGCAATCGCACCTTTCTCAAGGGCCATGAGGGGGTTAATATCGACTCCTTCGATTTCTGGAAATTCCATCATCAGCTGAGAGAGTTTAAGAAGGGCTTCACTCAATGCCTCCATATCTCTTGGCGCTTCTCCACGGACTCCTTTCAAAATGGCTGAACCTTTCAGCTCTGAAATCATCTCCTCTGCTTCTGAATGATTAATCGGGGCAACCCGAAGAGAGGTTTCCCGAAGAATCTCTACATAGATTCCTCCCAGGCCAAATAAGAGAACGGGTCCAAAGGAAGGATCCCTCTTTGCTCCAATGATGACTTCCTTTCCATGGGTAACCATCTTTTGGACCAGGACTGCGGATCGATTTTCGGGACTGAGAGCCATCATCTTTTCGTATACTTCTTGAGCCCTTTTCAGAGAGTCAATATGGAGGACGACTCCCCCAACATCGGATTTATGGGATATTTCAGGGGAGATCACTTTCATGGCCACAGGAAATCCGAGTTTGGAAAGAGCCTCTTCCAAATCCTCTTTTCGATGGACAGAGTAATACTCGGCCACCGGAATCCCACAGCTTTGAATGAGCTCCAGCGCTTCTGGAAGAAGAAGGTCTCGTTTCTCCTGAGTGGCTTGGTTGAGAATCGATGAGATTCGATGTCGATCCATAGGGAAAATTGGAGGTTTTTCTTTTGAAGTCGTTAAACGACGGTAGTGATCTCTTGAGATAGCCAAAGCAGCCAAGGCGTCCTCCGGTTCTGTAAAGATAGGGAAGTCAATCGATCTTTTAATATAGGCTAGCTCTTCTTCATCGGTATTGTATAAAAAAGCCACAGGCTTCTGATAGCGGGTGGAGAGCGCTTTGACTGCTTGAATGAATCTTCGGGAGGGTTCCTTCTCCTCTCCGGTTGCACCGTGCATAAAAAGAATGGCATGGACTGCCGGAAATTGGAGCCCCTGTTCGAGAATATTTGTGTAAAGGTCAAAATTAAACAGATCCCCGAGATCGAGAGGATTGGTGGGTTGGATCACTTTTGCTCGAAAGAGACTATGAAATTGTTGGAGGAGCTTTGGGTCTGGAGGAATGAGACGAAACCCATGTCTTTCAGCTGAATCTGCTGCGACCACTCCAATTCCACCAGAGCGAGAAATGATGGCTAAGTTTCTTCCTTTACATGGAGGGAGAGAGAGGATTTTGACGGCATTGACAAAGGATCGAAAATCTTTTGTCCGGATGATATCTACCTGTTTTAAGGCGGCTTCCACCACTTTATCATCGTTCGCCAGAGCAGCGGTGTGAAATTTGGCAATCTGGCGACTCCCTTCCCCCGTATTCGCCTTATGAACGATAATCGGTTTAGGGGTCAAACGGGCTATCTCCATTAATTCTCTTCCGTGTTCCAGACTTTCAAGATAGAGGCCTATCATCTCGGTTTCGGGATCATCAATGAGATACTTTAGGTAGTCAATCTCATTGAGGTCTAATTTATTCCCCATGCTTACCAATTTTGAAAGTCCCACATTAGCACTTACCATGAGATTGGCATAGGTGAGCAGGACCCCTCCACTTTGAGAGAGA
>JBDOIB010000100.1:0-1062 GCA_041082155.1 Thermodesulfobacteriota bacterium
CATTGGAAAAGTACCCCCATGGAAGAAGTGCAGAAAGGGAAAAAAGGGCATAGGGTACGTTTTCGCTGGGCACTTTGACAAAAGTGCCAAAAACCAGGGTCAGGATCACAACGTTCAGAATAGGACGAAGAAATATCCACGAAACTCCCAGCGCTGTCTGACGATACATTCCGCGGACTTCTCGCCAGATGAGGAGCCAGAGGAGTTCTCGATATTCCCACAGGTCTTTCAATCCCAGTGATGACCAACCTCTGGACGGCTCTATGACTGTCACGTGAGGAGAGTGATGATGAGTTATTGGGTGAGAAAGCGAATTTTCGACCATAATTATCCTATTTTACTTTGGAAAATCGACCACATACACTGCGGTTTCGTTGAAATTCTGGTGCTCAATAATTGTTCCACAGGGAGAAATCCAGTTACGGAACCAGGCTTCGTTTTCCGGGCTTGTAGGCTCTCCTTTGTAATTCCCTTCCGGAAACAACACAAAAAACATTCTTCCATTTGGAGGAGGTTTCTGTAGGTCTTTACAGGAGAGATTTTCTATTCTCTGGACTCGTCTGACAGGTCTCCGAAGATAATACCACAGCGTGGGCTCGCGTGTGCTCAGCAGAAGGTCCGAAGGTTGCAGGTTTCGTTGCAAATATGTCAGAACAGGGTGATTCTTGATTGGGGCAGACTCAATTCCTCTACCAGTAATCATTTCGGGTAGTTTCCTGAATGTCATTTGTCCATAGGCGACGACAAGCAACACCAATGAAAGATACAAAAGACCTTGAGGAATGAAGTGTTTCCAGGACTGTAAAAAGGAATCCACGAGGAAAACCACTAGCAGAAGAATAAAAGGATAGGCGGGCAGAAAATAACGGGGAAAATCCCACATAGCCCAGGAATTTCCAAAAAAGAAGAGAAATCCAATGTACCCTGCAAGATAGAAAATCACAGTAATCACACTGGGAGAAGCCCAACTTTCAAAACCTTTTCGAATCCGGGATCTTGTCTTCCAAATGATGATCCCTCCAACAATCAGACCCAGGATCACCAATCCAATGACAATTTCTG
>JBDOIB010000113.1:0-6507 GCA_041082155.1 Thermodesulfobacteriota bacterium
GTCTCGATCTTGTATTGAGGTATTTTTTTAATGCCCCTCTCCTCTGGGGTACAGAGATCACCGAGATCATGCTTCTTGATATCACCTTTCTCGGGATGGCCTGGGTGTTCAGAGAGAATGGTCATGTGGTCATTGATGTATTGACCAATAAAGTGGGAGGGGGAAAGAAGAAGATATTACAAATTATAAGCTATTCAGTCACCGGATTTGTGGCGATGATCCTGGTCTATTATGGGTTTTACGCTACCTTTGATCATTTTAAACGAAAGGTCTTTAATCCTACGATCATGGAAACACCCATCTGGCTGATTATTATCGTTATTCCTGTTGGAAGTCTTCCCCTCTTTTTTGAAGTTCTAATAAAAATCAGGCGACTAGAAGGAAAATCGGGATAGAAAAGAGCTTTTTCTTTCATGGATTGGGCAACCTTATTCATTCTCATCCTTTTTTCTTTGATTTTCCTTTTCTTCCTGGGGATTCCCGTAGCCTTTGCTTTTCTCTTCATCAACATTCTTTTCAGTTATCTTTTCTGGGGAGAAGGAGGATTGACCCAGCTTATTCTGAGTATCTTTCGCTCAATCAGCTCCTTTTCTCTTCTTCCTGTTCCACTCTTTCTGTTAATGGGAGAGGTGATGTTCCTCTTTGGAATTGCCCAGAATATGATGGAGACCCTTGAAAAATGGATGGGGAGACTTCCCGGGAGATTGAGCCTGATGGCGGTGGTGGGAGGAGTATTATTTGCAACCCTCTCGGGTTCTTCCATGGCCGGCTGTGCCATGCTCAGTCAAACCCTTCTGCCCGAAATGGAAAAAAAGGGATACAAGTCCCAGATCACCCTGGGCCCGATTATGGGATGCGGAACCTTGGCGGCTATGATCCCTCCCAGCGCTCTTGGAGTCCTTTTAGCCTGTTTGGCCCAGATTTCGGTCGGGGATTTTCTTCTCTCCATTATCTTTCCGGGCCTTTTGATGGCCGCTTTGTTTGCTCTTTATATCGTCCTCCGGTGCCTCATCCAGCCAGAAATCGCTCCCCGATATGAAGTGGCAAGCGTCTCTTTCTATGAGAAAATGGCGTTGAGTATCAAGTATCTTCTTCCCCTTGGATTGGTGATCTTTTCTGTGATTGGATTGATTATCTTCGGGATTGCTACCCCCACAGAATCGGCTGCAGTGGGAGCATTGGTCTGTTTTATTCTGGCTTTTCTTTATAAAGGATTCAGGGGAGAGATTATTCGCAAGGCTATTCTCAATAGTGTTCGAATTACGGTGATGATGTTTGTGATTCTCAGCGGGGCAACCGCTTTTTCACAGTTACTTGCCTATACAGGGGCAAGTCAAAACCTGGTTAAACTTGCCATCGGACTTCCCATTCCTCCCTTCTTAATTCTTGTGTTGATGCAGTTGATTCTCATCCTGATGGGAACCTTCATGGAACCGCTCTCGATCCTGATGGTTGCCCTCCCCATCTACATGCCAATTATTCGCCAATTGGGAGTCAATCCTTTACCGTTCTGTTCGGTGCTTCTCATCAATATGGAGATGGCCACCATCTCTCCCCCCTTTGGACTGGTTCTTTATACCATGAAAGCGGTGGCTCCTCACTACAGCATGGGTGAAATATATCGGGCAAGCCTTCCCTTTCTCATCATCGATATCCTGGCTATGGCGATTGTGATGATTTTCCCCGAGATCGCCCTTTTCCTTCCATCCCTCGCCAAACGATAAAATTAGTCTTATAGATGGCAAAGTTGATTTTTAAATAGGAACCCGATAGGGGATAGGAGATTTAACGATGAGAAGAACTTTTTAGAGACCTTCTCAGATGATGAGTGGCCTCTAAGTTAACTTTTAAGGTCTCCGGATTGATGACCACTCCGTAGTCCTCCCTCGCTCTTTCAAGGGTCACATAGCCTTCAAGGACATCTCGTTCAACCATCTCCGGGTCTCGTTCTAAGGGATCGCCGTAGCCGCCACCCCCTGCAGCATCAATGATGACCACGTCCCCGGGTTTAAGTTGGGTCAATCCAAAAGGATTTCCTGGAATCCCATTGACCAGGAATTGGGCTTTGGCACCGGGTTTTCCTCCAAAAAGCCCTTCGGGTGGAAGAACATGTCTTCCAGCCTGAACCCCTAAATTGACCGGAGGAAGAGGGGCATATTCATCATCAGGGACCTTAAAGACCTCCCTCTGGCCAAGGCCTCCTTTCATCTTTCCAGGGCCACCAGAATCTGGAATCAGTTCTCTTCTTTCTACCAAGAGGGGGGTATCGCTTTCAAAGATTTCAATCGGTGTGTTGGCTCCGTTGGCCGGGAAGATGTAGACGTAGTTCCCATCACTTGTGGCACTGGCTCCCATTCCTCCTCCCCGGATGATGACCGAGTGCCAGGGTTTTCCATCCCTTCTTCTTCCATAAAAAACATTCATCTGGGCAGGGGTCCCCCCGCTGGCTGCGATCACCTTATTCGGGACCACTTCTGCAAGGGCCCGGTAGATGATTTCAGTAATATAATGGCCTATGACCAAACGGGCAGCCACCGCTGCGGGGAATTTACAATTCACCACACTTCCTTCCGGAGCTATGAGCTGAATGGGTCTGGCACATCCTTCATTATTTGGGATATCGGGTCCAAACATACTCTTGATGGCCATAAATACATAAGCATAGGTAAAATTATACACCACATTCCCACCCCAGTTGACCTGAGGGGAGGAACCGGTAAGGTCAACGATGATATCACTCCCTTTGACTTCTACAGCAGCCTTAATCACCACATCCTCCTGCCCTTTCATCTGTTCGATTCTTCCTTCAGCCCGGTAGATTCCATCCGGAATCTTCTCAATCTCCTCACGAATACTTCGCTCCGTTCGGGTAATAATCTGTTCTGCCAGATCATCCAGATCGTCCATCTCATACTCTTTAAGCATCTGACAGATCTTTTCGGAACAGACATAATTGGCCGCAATCTGGGAACGGATATCCCCTATGACTTCATCCGGGGTTCGAACATTCCATCGAATCATATCGAGGAGGGATTGGTTGAGAATCCCTCCGTCATAGAGTTTTACAAGCGGAATGAAAAGACCTTCTTCAAAGACATCATGGTTATCCGAGGAGACACGGCCCCCTATATCGGAATGATGAAACACACAGGCCGTAAAAGCTACCAGTTTATCCTTATAAAAAATCGGACTGATGACGCAGACATCGTTGAGGTGTCCTGCAAGGGCCCAGGGATCATTGGTGATGAAGATATCCCCTGGCTTATAGGTTTCAGGGGGGAGTTTGGTGACAAGATTCTTAATTCCCAAGGCCATGGCCCCGGACTGTCCGGGAGTGGCAAATGTTCCTTGAGCCAATTCTCGACCTTTCTGGTCGGTAAACATACAGGTGTAATCGTGAGCATCTCTAAGAAGGCTTGAGAAAGCGGTCCGGGCTACCGCGCTATCCGATTCATCCACAATGGAGATCAACCTTCGCCATAAAATCTCAAGAGTCACCGGGTCAAACTCTCTTTTTCTCATTTTTTTCTCCTTATAAAAATGAATCCTTCCCTGGGGGTTAATCTCTTTTGAGATCTACCCAAAGAAATCCAAGTTCATCTACTGTGACGGTAGCATCTTCCCCTACCACAAGTGTCGACTCCCTTTCTTCGATGATGGCCGGGCCTTGAAAAGTGGCTTTAGGGGGAAGAAGATATCGATTATAAACAGTGTAAGGAATAAAATCTTTTGCCATCGACGAATAAGCCATTCTCTTTCCTTTGATGGATTGGGCTAAGGATTTCCCTTTTCCATCCAATTTTGGGAACTGGATGAGCCGCTCGGGAAGACTTGCTCTTACCTTAAAATTGATAAATTCCACCTCGGAATCAGGGTAGGTTCGGCCATAAAGTTTTTGATAAACCTCATCAAAGAGCTGGCGAACCTGGGCTTTTTTTAGGTTCCTGAAATCCCTTTCAGAGAGAGGAACATGGGTTTCGGAACCCTGTCCGACAAAACGCATATCCAAGGCCCTTTCAAAGAGTATATCCTTCTCCTGTCCTCCCTTTCTTAAGATGGAAAGGGCTTCAGCCTCCAATTGCTGAAAGATTCTCTCTATTTCATTGAAGTCTGCTTCACTGAGGGGCACCTTATGACTCCTTAAAAGATCAAAGGCACGAGGGGCTGTGAAAAAGCCTAAGGCCGAACCCACTCCAGCATTAGGGGGAACCAAGATACGAGGGGCACCCAATTTTTTGGCGAGTCCATAGGCATGGACCGGGCCCGCTCCTCCGAAGGCTACGATGGTTACAATTTTCGGGTTTCCCCCTTTTTCAGCGATGTGAGTCTTTGCGGCTGCGGCCATGGTTTCGTTGATGAGATCATGGATTCCCCAAACCGCCTGAATGAAAGGGACGTTCAGGGGTTTGGCCACCTTTTCCTCCACCCCTCTTCGGGCGGCTTCCTTATCCAGTTTCATTTCCCCACCCAGGAAGTAATTTTCGTCAAGGTAGCCAAGGAGAAGATCCGCATCCGTGACGCATGGTTCGGTTCCTCCTCTGGCATAACAGATAGGTCCAGGATCGGCTCCAGAACTTTCGGGACCGACCTGTAGGGTTCCCATTCGACTGATCTTGGCAATGCTTCCTCCCCCCGCTCCAATTTCCATCAGATCTACCACAGGGACCTGAATGGTGAGGCCACTTCCCTTCATGAACCTCTGAACCCGTCCAACCTCAAAGGTTGGGACCACTCCTGCTACCCCTTTCTGAATAAGGCAGGATTTGGCGGTCGTTCCCCCCATATCAAAACAGAACATCTCAGAGATGTTGAACAACTTTCCATAATACTGACCGGCAATGACCGCCACAGTAGGCCCCGATTCAATGATCCTTACAGGGAACTCAGCAGCGGTTTCGACGGAAGTCACCCCTCCACTCGATAGCATGATAAAGAGTTTCCCATCGAAGCCAATGGAGTGAAGTCTCTGAGCGAGTCGCGAGAGATATCTTCCGGTTAAGGGTTTGACGTAGGCATTCGTCACGGTGGTACTCGTTCGTTCATATTCTTTGATCTGGGGAAGGACATGATAGGAGATGGAGATAGAGACCTCCGGGGCCTCTTCTTCGATAATCTTTTTAAGCATGAGTTCATGGGTCGGATTTTCGAAGGAATTAATCAAACAAACCGCAATGGATTCGACCTTCAGGTCAAGAAGCTTTCGGACGACCTGCCTGGCTTCCTCGGGATCAAGGGGTTTTAAGATGGTTCCATCACTCCGGATCCTTTCATCCACTTCAAATCGGAGGTGTCTCGGGATCAGCGGTTTAGGGAACTCGGCGAAGATATCGTAGGGGGCATATCGAAGTCCTCTTCCGATCTCCAGGACATCTCGAAACCCTTTGGTGGTGATGAGGCCCGTTCTGGCCCCCTTCCTTTCAATGATGGAATTAATGACCAGGGTGGTTCCGTGTATCACCTCATCCATATTTTTTACAAATCCTGGAGTGACCTTTTCCATCTCCCGGATTCCAAATTCTACCGCGTCCGAGGGATCCTTTGGAGTGGTTAAACACTTATAGATTTTCAGTTCTCCCGTTCGATCATTAAGAAGGACAAAATCCGTAAAGGTTCCCCCAATATCGCATCCCAATCGATAGAATTTATCCGCCATTTTTTTCTCCTTAGGGTGAGGTAACGGATAGCCTCTATGTGGCTCTCCGATGCCACTCTTTTAATATATATTTTTGAATCTTTCCACTTGCGGTTTTAGGAAGGCTCTTCACGAATTCGATATATTTAGGAATCTTGTATTTTCCCACCTTCCCTCGAAGGAATTGAAAGGCTTCTTCCTCGGTCATTTGCTCTCCATCTTTAAGCACAATATAAGCCTTTCCCACTTCTCCCCATTTCTCATCAGGAACCCCTATCACGGCCACATCAAGGATCTTCGGGTGGGTAAAGAAGACCTTTTCGATCTCTGCGGGATAGACATTTTCTCCCCCGCTGATATACATATCCTTTTCTCGATCGACAATATAGATATATCCCTCTTCATCTTTCCTTGCCAGGTCTCCAGTGTAGAGCCAGCCATTTTTGATCGATTCAGAGGTAAGATCGGGACGATTCCAGTACCCACTCATGAGGGTAGGGCCCCGGATGATGATTTCTCCCACTTCTCCCACGGCTACCTCTTTTCCCTCTTTGTTGACAATCCTTACCTCCCCATGGAACACGGGAAGTCCCACTGATCCCATCTTCTCAATCGCTTTTTCCATCGGAAGGAAAGTAATGGTGGAAGCTTCGGTTTGACCGAAGATTTGAGAAATGACGATTCCCCTTTTTAGATATTCCTGCAGAAGAGACACAGGGATTCTTTCCCCCCCTGTATAATAACATCGAACCGAACGAAGATCATATTCTGAGAGGTCACAGTCCTGAAGAATGAATTGATACACTGTGGCTGGAAGCTCAACGATTGTCACCCTGTACCGCTCGATGGCTTCGAGAATCTCCTTCGGTCGAAAT
>JBDOIB010000135.1:0-28531 GCA_041082155.1 Thermodesulfobacteriota bacterium
ATTCATTAAAAGTTGGGGAGGCAAATTGAATCCTACAACCTCGAATCTCGGAGGCCAAGATCTTGGCATATTCTGTTTTACTCAGATTCATGAGGGAAAGTTCCCTGAGTCCCGCTTCCCCGAGACAGGAGAGAAAGATGGTGGCCATCAGGGCGCAGAGTCCCTCATTGGTACAGATGTTCGAGGTCGCTCGCTCTCTCCGAATATGCTGTTCTCTTGTTGCCAAGGTGAGGACAAACCCTCTCCTTCCCTCCAGGTCTATAGTCTCCCCTACAAGTCTTCCGGGCATATTTCGTATAAATTTCTCTCGTGTGGTAAACACTCCCAGATAGGGACCTCCATAGGAAAGGGGAATCCCTAAACTCTGCCCCTCTCCGGCCACAATATCTGCTCCAAAAGCCCCGGGTGGTCTGAGAACCCCAAAGGCCAAGGCCTCGCTAAAACCGATAATCAATAAGGCTCCTTCCTGATGAACTCTCTCAGCGATTCCGGAAAGATCTTCGATCACCCCAAAAAAGTTTGGGCTCTGAAGAACGACCGCGCTCACCTCTCGATCGAGGAGATGAATGAGAGAGGAGAGATCTGTCCGGCCTTCCTCTTTTAAATAGGGAATTAAAATAATCTCATGCTGATCAGGGTCAATATAGGTCTGGATCACTTTCCGATATTCAGGATGAACCGTTTCTGAGAGGAGAATCTTCCTCCTTCTCGTGATTCGATAAGCCATGAGCACTGCCTCTGCCACACTGGAAGCCCCATCATACATAGAGGCATTAGAGACTTCCATGCCGGTCAACTGGCACATTAAGGTCTGAAATTCAAAAATGGCTTGTAAGGTTCCTTGACTGATTTCGGGCTGATAGGGTGTATAAGCCGTGTAAAATTCGGATCGGGAAGCAAGATGTGAAACGACAGAAGGAATAAAATGATGATAGGCCCCTCCACCCAAGAAGGAGGAATAAAGAGGAGATTGAAGGGATTCCATCAATCGAATCAAATCGGCTTCAGAAAAAGGAGAGGGAAGGTGTAAAGGCTCCTTGAGGCGATATTTTTGAGGAATCATCCGAAAGAGATCCTCGATTCTCTCCAACCCAATCTCTTGGAGCATCTCTTGAATCTCTTCCGAGGTGTGGGGGAGATAGCGATAAAAATCCTTCATCTATTCTTCTCTTGGCAAAAGGCCCTGATAGGCCTGGGCTGTAAGAAGTCCCTTCAACTCCTCTTTTTGCTTAAGCTCCATCTGGATGATCCATCCCTTTCCATAAGGATCTTTATTGATATATTCGGGATGATCCTTCAACTCTTCGTTCCGATGAATCACCTTCCCACTCACAGGAGTAAACACATCTGTAACCGTTTTGACGGATTCTACGACCCCGATACTGTCGCCTTTTTTAAACTCTGCTCCAATCTCGGGAAGTTCCACATAGACAATATCTCTGAGCTCCCTTTGGGCATAATCTGTGATCCCTAAGGTAATCCGATCTGCTTCTTCCCTCACCCACTCATGAGTTTCTGAATAGAGTAAATCCTCTGGAAACCTCATCTTTCCCCCCTTGCCTAAGTTATTTTAACTCTTCTAATGGAACATTGATTCTCTCTTCGATCACAGAAATGTGTTTCCACTCCCCATTGATGAGGATCATATGTCTCGAAGTTTTCGGAGGCATTCTTCCTCCTTTAAGGGCAACCTCGATGATCTCCTCTTTGGTAATCCTTTCTCCTTCTCTCCAGGGAACGACTTCAATTTCAGGGGATTGATAATCGACCAATACGCAGGGGATCTTTCGACAACCCAATCGTTTTAAAGCATGAAGTCGATGGTGCCCATCTAAAATGATACAGGTCTTTTCATCGATACAAATAGGCATCTTCAGAATTCCATCAGAAATAATCTCATTCTTTAAAGATTCAAGATAATCGGGCCGAATCTCTTCGTGTTCCTTCAATTCATCTAAATTAATAAAAATGATCTTTTTCTCCTTCATCTCACTCAGTCTTCTTAGTTCGTCATTTTCCCACTGCCGGCAATTAACTCATCTCCCCTGGGGAGGAACGACAAAATAAAAAGGAGGAAGGCAATGCATAACCCCATCGCCTTCCTCCTGTCTTTTTACCTGAGAGATTATTCCGCAAGTGACGGAATTTATCCCCTTCGGTGTCCAGTTCCCTAAAAATTTAAGGACCTGGATCTTTCCAGGATTTGGATCTGTTACAGTCCTTTTGCCTGAGAGTTTCTCCCGGAAACTCGGGATTGCCCCTTCGGCGCCCCTCTCTTAAAACTTCGCTAATGAGGAGATTCGAAAAAGAGGAGTCTCTCCTGTAACAACTAAATTTTCTTTCAAGTTTCCCACAAAGTCAAGAAGAAAAAGTAATCTTAATCCCCTAATTCCTTCCAGACCTCCTCGTTTACTAAATTGGGAGGACGTTTTCCACTTAGCCCTGCCATCAGATTCTCCGCTGCCATCATAGCCATCTTTAAGCGGGTTTCCCTCGAGGCACTCGCAATGTGAGGCGCTAAGACCACATTTTCCATTCCGAGAAGTTCAGGTTCTACCTCGGGTTCTCTCTCATAGACATCGAGGCCTGCCCCTCCGATCCTTCCCTCTTTTAATGCCTGAACGAGTGCCCTCTCATCAACGATAGGTCCCCTTGAGGCATTAATCAGAATAGCCGTCCTCTTCATCTGTTTCAATTCTTCCGCAGAGATATAGTGAACCGTCTGGGAGTAGAGGGGAAGATGAAGGGTAACGAAATCGGATTCCTTAAGCAACTCCATCTTATCTACAAAATGAACACCCAATTCCTTTTCGAGTTCAGGAGAGGCTCGTCGAATATCCGTATATAGTATTCTCATCTCAAACCCTTTTGCCCTTTTTGCGACCCTCTGTCCGATTCTTCCCAAACCACAGATCCCTAAGGTCTTATGGTGGACGTCGAAACCCAGAAATTCCATCAATTTCCAGCCACTCCACTTCTGGGTTCGAAGAAACCGGTCAGCTTCTACCACACGCCTGGCTGTGGCAAGTAAAAGGGCCCAGGTAAAATCGGCTGTGGTATCATCAAGAACTCCCGGGGTATTGGTAACCATAATCCCCCGACGACTGCATGCCTCCACATCGATGTTATTGTATCCCACCGCTACATTAGAAAGGATTCGAAGTTTTGTACAATGGGTAAGAAGTTCCTCATCGATCCGATCAGTAAGAAGAATAATGGCTCCTTCCTTATCTTTAAGTCTCTCTCTGAGTTGAATGGGAGGCAACGGGGTTTCCATCGGATTAAAATCTACCTCAAAGGACTCTTTTAGGATCGTCACCACCTCATCAAATATTTTTTGGCTGATCAGAACCTTAGGCTTCATCCATTCATTCCTCTCAAATCCTTCTCAGGACCAGATCGATGACCAATTCATTGGCTAAATGGTGAAGCTCTTCTCTCAGCTTCTCTTCCGATACTGACTTGGGGATCTCCACCTCTATCTCCATCTCAAACAGGGGTGTCCCACTCTCCGGCGAGACATGACGAAGCGTCTTCATATCAATGATATTGATTCCCCGATCGGCAAGGAGCCGACAGACTTTGTAAACGATCCCTGCGTGGTCCACTCCTGAGGTTGAGATCTTAAAGCGCTCGACCCCTTCCTTTGGTCTCAAATGAGCCTCTTCGAATGTGACCGGCGTATAGAAAAGCGTGAGGTTCTTTTCCCACTCGAGACGCCTCAGTCCGGAAGGGAGCTTTTGGCTAACCTCTTCCCTCTCGGTAGAAAAGAGAAGGAGAAGGGCGAAATGATTTCGGAGAAGACTCATACTGGAGTCCTCAATATTCCCCCCGCACTCATAGATGACCTCAGAGACATCTGCCACAATTCCAGGCCGATCCTTTCCAATAGCCGAAAGAATGTAGTAGGTTTTCATAAAACCTCCTTGTTTTCATAAAACTCCTTAGTGTTAAGCACATGGATCATGGCGCGTAGTTTATATTACTCAATGATTTCAAGGTTTGCATACTTTACTTTCAATCGTTTCGGGCCCACGGATTGAAAGAGGATCGTGGCCTTCTGTTCTTCGTCCATTCCCTCCACAGACCTCACCCTTCCTTCCCCAAATTTTGGATGCCTTACCTTCATTCCCATTTTGAGAGGATAGAATCCATCCGGATGCCAGGAGATCCCTTCACCTTCTAAGATCTCTTCCTCCTCTTTCATCCTCTCTATCCCGACCCACTCTCGCTCTTTCTCCTCCTCTTTAGGTTCCTCGAATTCGATCAACTCCAAGGGGAGCTCATCAAGAAAGCGGGAGGGAAGGTTGGCTCTCCCCACACCAAAGGTTGACCGTCTTTCTGCACGAGAAAGGTAAAGCTTTCTTTTGGCCCTGGTGATTCCTACATAACAGAGTCTTCTCTCCTCCTCGAGGTCTTCGATCTCCTCTCCTCTCCGATAATGAGGAAGAAGGCCTTCTTCCATCCCCACCATAAAAACGACAGGAAACTCTAATCCCTTGGCACAATGGAGGGTCATCAATGAAACCCGATTCTCCTTATTCTCATAAAGATCAATGTCCGTCATCAGAGAAACCTTCTCGAGGAATTGCTCCAGCGTTCCACCTTCTTCTCCTTCCTCAAACTCCTCCATCACGGTCAGAAGTTCTTCGATATTCTCTAATCTTGAAAGGGCTTCCTCCGTCCCTTCCTCTTTCAGCCGATTGAGATATCCTGTTTGAGTAAGGATCGTCATGGTCAATTGGCTTAAGGTAAAGGATTGGGCCTCCCGACGTAACTCCTCGATGAACTGAAGAAAGGTGAGGATCTTCTCTTTAATGAAAGAAGGAAGCCACTCTTCCTTTAAAGAGAGCTTCATCCCCTCATAAAGGGAGAGACCTTTGTCCTTCGAATAGAGCTCCATCTTTTCAAGGGTCTTCTCCCCGATCCCTCTTGGAGGAACATTAATGATCCTCCTCAAGCTGAGGCTGTCCGAGGGGTTGCTGAGCCATTTCAGATAGGCCAGGATATCTTTGATCTCTTTCCTCTCATAGAATTTCAATCCTCCCACCATCGTATAGGGAATATGATGTTTGACAAAGGCCTCCTCCAAAGCTCGGGATTGGGCATTAATGCGGTAAAAGACAGCCACATCTCGATAGGGCTGTTCTGAAGCATTTCGGGAGAGATACTCTTTGATCTTCTGGATCACAAAATTGGCCTCTTCCTTCTCGTCTTTAGCCACAAAGAATGTGATTCGTTCCCCTTCAGGATTTTCTGTCCAGAGCCTTTTGTCTTTTCTAAATCGGTTCCTCTGCACCATATGGTTGGCTGCCTGAAGGATATTCTTGGTAGACCGATAATTCTGCTCCAACGTAATGACCTTCGTTCCGGGGAAATCTTTCTCAAAATTTAAGATATTTCCAACCTCCGCACCTCTCCATCGGTAGATGGATTGATCATCATCTCCCACGACGCAGATGTTCCCATGAGACTTCACCAACTGACGAATCAATTGATACTGAATGAGATTGGTGTCTTGGAATTCATCCACCATCACGTAATGCCAGAGAGTCTGGTAGGATTGAAGGACTTCTGGGAATTTTTTAAATAGGGAGATGGTCAGAAGGAGAAGATCTCCAAAATCGACTCCATTGTTTCGCTTAAGATCTTCCTGATAGCGTTGATAGACCTGGGCCAGTCTTTTCTGAAAAATATTGTAATAAGAAGGTTGAAATTGTTCCGGAGGAATTCCCTCATTTTTTAACTGATCGATGGCCGACTGCATCGCCCTTGGATGAAACATCTTAAAATCGAGACCCAACTCCTTCATCACGTTCTTCAGATGCCGCTCCTGATCCTCTTCATCGTAAATCACAAAATTTCTTTGATATCCTAATTTTTCAATATGATGCCTCAGAATCCGGGCACAGGCGGAGTGAAATGTGGAAATCCAAATTCCCTTTACAGAGCCTCCTAAAAGACGTTCCACCCTCTCGCGCATTTCCTCTGCGGCCTTATTGGTAAAAGTGACAGCAAAGATATGGGAAGGAGAAACCCCCTTCTCTTGGATCAGATAGGCAATCCGATAGGTGAGAACCCGGGTCTTCCCGCTTCCGGCTCCAGCAAAGACAAGCAGGGGGCCTTCGGTCTCTAAAACGGCCTTCTTTTGGATAGGATTGAGATCATCCAGGAGAGACATCTAATCTTTTCTAAAAATTTGGCAGCGTAACGTGAAAAATTTAAGACTATCCCTAATTCTAAATGCTCACGTGGCATTTTGCAATTTACATATCTCAATGAGTTTATTCTACGGTGACGCTCTTGGCCAGATTTCGGGGCTGATCCACATCGGTTCCTTTAAAATCGGCCATATAATAAGCCAAAAGCTGAAGTGGGATAGCCAGGAGGATAGGAGCCAGGGTTGGATGAGTGTCAGGGATAAAAATAATATCATCCACCTTCTTTGAGAGGGTACGATCCGACTGGGAGGCCAATGCAATCACTTTTCCTCCTCTCGCCTTCACCTCTTCGATATTCGAAAGCACTTTATCATAGACTTCATTCTGGGTGGCAATCACAACCACAGGCATCTCCCGATCAATTAAAGCGATCGGACCGTGTTTCATCTCTCCTGCGGGATAACCCTCAGCATGAATATAAGAAATCTCCTTTAATTTCAGAGCACCTTCGAGGGCAAGAGGATAATTAATGCCTCTTCCCAGATAAAGAAAATCCTTGGCCTCGAGATACTTCTGGGCAATTTCGGCAATCTTTGACGAGGCCTTTAAAATCTCCTCCATCTGATGAGGCACTCTGATCAGCTTCTGGATCAGGGATCGGCCTTTTTCCTGAGAAAGATGGCCCAACGATCTTCCCATCCTTAGGGAAAGAAGAAAAAGGATGACCAGTTGGGTGACAAAGGTTTTGGTGGAGGCCACTCCGATTTCTGGTCCTGCCCGGGTATAAATCACATGGTCGGAATCTCTTGCCAGGCTTGATTCCAGCGCGTTACAGATCGCCAACGTCGTTGATCCTTTTCGTTTTCCCTCTCTCAGGGCAGCCAATGTGTCGGCGGTCTCCCCGGACTGAGAGATCGCAATCAGCAGGGTATCCTCCCCGAGGATAGGGTCTCGATACCGAAATTCGGACCCAATGTCAGCCTCCACTGGAATTCTTGAAAAACCTTCGATTAGAAACTTCCCCACCAGAGCGGCATGATAGGAGGTCCCACAAGCAATGAGAGAGATTCTCCTAAACCTTTTTAGATCGGAATCACTCCAGGAGAGTTCTTCAAAGAGAGTCTCCCCCTTCTCTTCAGAAATTCGACCCCTAAGGGTATCAATCACTGCTCGAGGCTGTTCAAAGATCTCTTTGAGCATAAAATGCTTAAAACCACCCTTTTCAGCCATCACTGGGGTCCAATCGACCCGTTTGGGTTCTTTTGAAATAGACTCGCCTCTCACATTGAAGAATCCAATCCCCTTTCTGGAGATAAGGACCAGCTCTCCGTCATCGAGAAAGACAAAGCTCCGGGTATAGGGAAGGATAGCCGGAATATCCGATGCAATAAAGTATTCTCCCTCTCCGATTCCAACCACTAAAGGACTCTCCTTTTTCACCCCTATCAGACAATCTCTTTCTCCTTCAAAAAGAATCCCCAGAGCATAGGAGCCCTGTATTTTATCCAGAGCCAGAAGAACGGCATCAAAGAAGGAGGCTCCTTCCCTGATGAATTCGTCGATCAGGTGGGAGATCACCTCCGTATCCGTTTCGGAGGTGAATCTACGGCCTTTTGTTTTTAGAAACTCCCTGAGAGGAAGGTAGTTTTCAATAATTCCATTGTGAACCACAGCGATTCGGCCTGCCTTATGGGGATGGGCATTCTCATCAGAAGGCCTCCCATGGGTGGCCCAACGCGTGTGCCCGATTCCCACCTCTCCATCAAAATCTTCTCCCCGGATTCGCTCTTCTAATTTTGCCAGTTTTCCTTCATTTCTTCGGATCTCTATCTTCCCCTGATGAAACACCGCGATCCCAGCTGAGTCGTAGCCTCGGTATTCAAGCCTTTTCAGCCCATCCAAAAGGACTTCCGCTGTTTTTCGGGGTCCCACATATCCAACGATTCCACACATCTCTATTTTTCCTTTTTCTTTCGACGGCTTTCTATCCTCTTTCTCCATCCCGGGATGTTACGCTGTTTGACCCGACTGATGGCAAGAGCCCCCTCAGGAACGTTCTGGGTCACAGTGGTTCCTGCTCCGATGGTGGCATGATCTCCCACCTTTACTGGGGCTACAAGCTCCACATTCGATCCCACAAAGACTCGATCTCCAATGATGGTTTGATGTTTTTCAAATCCATCATAATTACAGGTGATCGTTCCTGCCCCGATATTGACTTCCTCCCCGATCAAGGAATCTCCGATGTAGGCAAGATGATTGGCCTTGGATCCTCGACCGATCACCGATTTTTTCACCTCCACAAAGTTCCCAATCTTTGCGTGACTCTTTATTTCACTTTGGGGTCTTAAGTGGGCAAAGGGTCCGATCATAACCCCATCCTCTATTCGACTTTCAGTGACGATAGAATTTGAACGAATGGTGACCCCATTGCCAATCCAGGAATCAGAAATCTTTGAATTCGATTCAATGACACAATGTTCCCCGATTTTTGTTTTCCCTTGAATAAAACAGTAGGGATAGACAACCGTATCCCTCCCTATCTCCACTTCCCTGTCTATATAGGTTGTTTTTGGGTCAAGAAGGGTCACCCCTGAGGACATCAATTCTCCAGCCTTCTCCTGATAGAGAATTTCATGGGCCTTACTGAGATCCCATCGGGTATTGATCCCCATGACCTCCAAAGGGTTGGCCACCATGTGGGCAGAACATCGGAGATTCATCCTTCGGGCGATCTCAACAAGATCTGTCAAATAGTATTCTCCCTGTGCATTGTCTCGATTGATCTGTCTTAATCCTTCAAAGAGAAAGGAGGCTTTGATGCAGAACAGCCCTGTGTTGATCTCCCGAATCAGTCGTTCCTCCTCGGTAGCGTCCCTCTCCTCCACTATCCTTTCCAGCCATCCTTCAGCATTTCGAATAATTCGACCATACCCGGAGGGATCCTTCACCACAGCAGTTAGGACGGCAAGGGTCGATTCATTCTGATGAAAAGTTTGAATAAAAAATTTCAGAGTCTCTGGCTTCACCAGAGGAACATCTCCATAAAGGATGAGCACGGTTCCTTTGAATCCATCCAGAAGAGGAAGAGCCTGAAGGACAGCATGTCCGGTTCCCAGTGGCTCCTCCTGAAGGACGAATTGGACCTGGGCGTGTTTAAAAGTTTCTCGAATGCGGTCAGCCTGGTGACCAATCACCACAATCGTTTTTTCGGCTTTGATCCCTTTGATAGAGAGATCTATAGGATAGGAAAGCATGGGAACGCCCAAAAGAGGATGAAGAACCTTTACCAGATCTGACTTCATCCGGGTTCCTTTCCCCGCGGCAAGAATGATCGTGGCAACCTCTTGCAAAACTTTTACCCCCTGAAATTTGAATTTAATCCTTTTATACTATGAGGTTTTCTTTAAGTCAACTTTTAGAGAGACCCCCACTCGCTCCAAAGACTTTTTAAATCGCAAAGTTACAATTTTTTAAAATTTCCCCCTTGACAAATAACAAGATGTTGTTGTAGAAGTTAAAAATCATACAATATATAGGCCATCCTAAAATTTAACCAAAAATTTAAAATCCTTCTCAAACTTCAATCCTTCCCTGGGAGTGAGGGAGGGATGAGAAAAAAGGTGAGTTAAAATGTCAGAGATTATTCAGATAAAAGAGGGTGATAGAGGATTGAGAGAAGAATTTGAAACAACAGATATGGCCCTTTTTGTACGAACCTCCGAGGAGTCGATGCACGGGTGGGATCGCCAAAGAATCGTGGATGCCCTCCTTCGAGAGACTTATGTGGATATCGATACAGCCAGAGAGATTGCCAAGGAAGTGGAAGAACTGATCTTTACCTCAAAGATCAAGATGATTACGGCTCCTCTCGTTCGTGAATTGGTCGATACCAAATTGATCGAGCGAGGACTGGAGCAAGCCCGTAAGATGCATACCCGTTTGGGCATGCCCCTTTATGATGTGGATCAACTTATCCTTCATCCCAATAAGGAGAATGCTAATGTTCCCCATGGTCCGGAAGCCACGAACCTCACTCTGGCTGAAAGGATTAAAAAAGAGTATGCCCTGCTCTCTGTATTTTCAGAAGAGATCGCGGATGCCCACATGAGAGGAGATATTCATCTCCATGACCTCGGGTTTATTGATCGTCCTTACTGTAGTGGTCAATCCCTTGAATACATTAAACGCTTCGGCCTCAGCCTCCCCAATTCCATCGCCATGGCAAAACCCGCCAAACACCCTGAGGTTCTCCTCGCCCACATGGTGAAGTTTGCCGCTGCCCTTCAGAGTCATTTTGCCGGGGCCATCGGTTGGGATGCAGTGAATATCTTTTTCGCCCCTTATCTGGTGGGGATGTCAGACAGGGAATTAGAACAACTCGCACAGATGATGATCTTTGAATTCTCCCAGCAAGCGGTGGCTCGAGGGGGCCAGGCAATCTTTACCGATCTCAATCTGTACTGGGAAATCCCTAAACATTTTGAGAGGGTACCTGCGATTGGTCCTGGCGGAGAGATGACCGGAAAGACCTATAGCGATTACCTGGAAGAATCCCAACGATTTGCCTGGGCTCTGTTCGATGTATTCAAGGAAGGGGACGGCTCTGGAAGACCCTTCTTCTTCCCGAAACCCCTGGTTCATATTACCGAGAAATTCTTCCAAACCCCGCGTCATATGGACTTTCTCTACCATATCTCAGAAGTCGCCTCTGAAAAAGGAAATACATACTATGTATTTGATCGGGGTGAAACTGCAAAAATCTCTGAATGCTGCCGGCTCAGTTTTAAACTCGAACAATCCGATTTCGAAGATGCTCAACAACCTTGGAGAATGCGATACTGTGCCCTTCAGAATGTGACCCTTAATCTCCCCAGGATTGCCTATCTGGCAAAAGGGGACGACACCAAGCTCTTTTCAAAAGTCACGGAATTTGTGGAGTTGGCTGTGAAGGCTCATCTCGAAAAGAAACAATTCATTGAAAAACTTCTCTCCCTCGGAGAGAAGGGTCCCCTGGCACTGCTGGCCATGAGGCGGGATGGAATCCCTTATCTGAGAATGGATCGGGCCAGTTTCCTGATCGGAATGGTTGGACTCAACGAATTGGTTCAGATCCACACAGGGCAGGAGATGCACCAATCGAAACAGGCCTTCAAGTTTGGATTAAAGGTCATTGCCCATATGAAGCTTCTGGTGGATAAACTGAGTGAACGGCATCGAATGCGGTTTGTACTGGAACAAACCCCTGCCGAATCCACTGCCTATCGATTTGCCAAACTGGATTTGAAATATCACTCTCCTAAATCGGGCCATATCGTTAAAGGAGATCTCTCTCGAGGAGAAGTCTATTATACGAATTCGACCCATCTCAATGTGAGCGCCCCCATTAACCCGATCGAACGGGTAAAACAAGAAGGCCTTTTTCACCCTTTAATCGAAGCCGGTGCTTTGACTCATCTCTGGTTAGGGGAGGCAAAACCTTCTAAAGAATCAATCGCCAATTTTGTGATCAAGACATTCCGGCAGACGCAGAATGACCAGATTGCATTCTCTCCAGAATTTACCACCTGTAATTCGTGCCACCGGACAAGTCGAGGCCTTCAACCCTCCTGCAGTTATTGTGGCTCTAAGGAAGTCGATGGGATCACTCGAATTACCGGTTATTTTACAAAACTATCCAGTTGGAATAAAGGCAAGATGGGTGAACTCCGAAACCGTTATCGAAATCAAGCCTTTATAGAAACCCGTGGAGGAGAAACCATTCTTTTAGCCTGATAATCTCTCGGGACTACCCTTTTTCGCTTACAAAAGAAACGGGGAGGAGAACAAATGGAATCGATCAAGGTCTTTACGAAATCCAAATGTCCAAAGTGTCCTGCAATCAAAGAAATTGCACAGGAATTAAAGAGAGAAGGGTTCCCAGTCTTCCATTACGATTTAGATACGATGGATGGGTTAGCGGAAGCTTCTTTCCGAAGTATCCTTTCAACTCCTTCCCTGGTCATTGAGGATGAGGAGGAGAAAGAGATCGCCAGTTGGAGGGGAATCGTCCCAACGCTGCAGGAGATAAAACAGTATATTTCGAAAAGGGACGCCTGATCCCTCCCCTCTTTCATCCTATGAAAAGAAACGATGATCGAAATCAAAGGGTTTTTAGAAACCTCTTTTGTCGATTGGAAAGGAAAAATCTGCTCTGTTCTTTTCCTACCTCACTGTAATTTCCGATGTCCCTATTGCCATAACCATCCCTTAATCCTCCATCCTGAGCAGTATGAGTCGATTCCCCTTGGAGTGATTTTCAGCCGTCTTCAATCCTTTAAGGACTGGATTGATGGGATCTGCCTGACTGGAGGGGAACCCACCCTCCACCCTGAACTCCCTTCCCTTGCCTTGGAGATCAAACAACAGGGATTTCAGGTAAAATTGGATACGAATGGTTCTCACCCCCAGATGTTGAAGAGATTGATTGAGGAAAGGCTCGTAGATTATATCTCCATGGATATTAAGGCCCCCTTAGATCCTTTTCACTATCGGCGATCCGCCGGGGTGTCGGTCAATATCGAATCCTTATGGAGGTCTATTGAGATTCTCAAGGAAGGAAGAGTGGATTATGAATTTCGAATGACGGTGGTTCCAAAGTTACACACGATGGAAGATCTTCTCCTTGTCGGCCGTCAGTTAAAACCTGGACCACGAATCGTTCTTCAAAATTTCAATCCCGAGAATTCCATGGACCCTTCCCTGAGGAAAACCCCCTCCTTCGATCCGATCCTATTAAAAGAGATGGAAAAAACGTTACAGAAAATGGTATAAAATATTTTTATGAGGGCTCCTTCTCTCAAAGAGATTCAACAAAGGATCCATCTTCTCGAAAAGGAAATCCACCTTCTTCGGACCTCTTTTGAAATGAGTCGAGATCCTTTCCTCCTCCTCAATCCAAAAAAAGAGTTTCTAAAAATAAATCCAAAGGGGATGGAGCTATTAGGCTATTCTTGGGAGGAGCTTTCTGAGATGACCTTTTTTGAGATCATTCCTCTTGAGGAGAACGGAAAGGCGATCGACCAATTTGAAGCGATGGCCAAGGGGAAGGAAGTCGTTGAGACCTTTCATATTCTCCATAAAGAGGGTTTAAAGATTCCTGTAGAGTGCTTTGGAAGAATGAAAGAGGATACCTACTTTATCCAGTTGAAGGACTTAAGAAAGAACATCCAAAGGATGGAAGAATGGGAGAAGATGAAAAAACAACTCATGGACAAGATCCGAGAAAGGGATGAGTATGCACGGGAACTTCAGGCCATTAAAGATCTCTTTAAGGAGAAGGTCAAGGAAGTTGAAAAGATGAGGGAAGAAGCTCTTTTACTCTCTTATACAGACGACCTTACGGGAATCTATAATCACCGATTCTTCATCCAGCAACTCACCTTAGAAGTAGAGCGCCAACGACGTTATCCCACAGCCCTCTCCCTCCTGATGATCGACATCGATTATTTCAAACATTATAATGATCTCAACGGACATTTAGCTGGAGACCAGGTGCTCCGAGAGATTGCCCACCTCCTTCGTGAGGGGGTAAGGCAGAGTGACATCGTGGCTCGTTATGGAGGGGAAGAATTTGCGGCGATCCTGATCCATGCGGAAAGAGAGAAGGCTCGAGAGATTGCTGAACGGATAAGAAGGATCATCGCCGAAACCCCTTTCCCAAATGAACGACAGCAACCCAATCGAAATCTCACAGTCAGTATTGGAATAGCGACCTTTTCACCCGAAATCTCCACCGTGACGGACCTGATTCGAGAAGCCGATCATGCCCTTTATCGAGCCAAAAGAAAGGGACGGAATCGGGTCGAAGGATAGAGGAGATTGACCCAAAACTCGACTCAAAAAGTAAGATTGGAAGGAGATGCCAAAGGATCAAGCTCAACGATACGCGGAGAGTTTAGAAAGAACGATCCAGCAAAACTACCACTCTCTCAAGGAGAGCATCGAAAATTTTAGAGAGTTATGTTTTTTAGTCACTCCGGAAAGAGGGGTCCCACAAGACGTGATCATTGAGATCCGCCAACTCTATAAGGAAATTCAAAACAGGCTGACAGAGATAAGAGCGATTCAACAACTCCTCCAGGGAAAGTATCGCCAATATTACCATCGGAACCCCCTCCGCGACCGGGAGATCATTGAATTTGGATTCCTGGCCAAGAACCTTTATTCAAAAGTGGAATATACCTTGATGCAAAAACAGGCGATGGCTAAAAGAAAGGAAGAGATCTCCAAAGCTGAACCCCGAGCAGTCCCCTTTCAATGGTTTCGTTCCCGGGACCATCAGGTTCTCTTTTTAAGAAACTTAAGACTCCTTAGAGAGCTAAGTTATGAAGAGACTCTCGAAGGTGACGCTCAAGAGAGGCGAGAGGTCATGGAGGAGGGAAGCCGGGGGTTGACCCTCTTCTCCATTCAAGGAGAAACAAACCTCATTAACGAGATCTATCTAAGGGCCAGATTGAGAGCGCATGATGTGATCGAACGCTTCTCTAAGGATGAACTTCACGGTCTCTTTACCCATCTTAAGGAGGTGACGTCCCAGGAGGTGGAAAATCTTCTTCGAAGATTTATCGGGGAAGAAGAGTTCAAGAGGCTCAAATGCCTCCTCCTTCGGGTTCAATCACCAAAAGGTCTCAAAGAGAACCTAATGGAGGAGGTGAAGCTGACTCTCGAAAGGATGGCCCAAGGAGAGATCAAAACCCTTTTGCTTTGACACTCTCCAAAAAGTCATTTATAAAAAGAGAAAAACCTTCTCAGCGATTTTCTTCCTTTTAGGGAATAAAAAAGAAAAAAAGGTTGATGGAACAGAATCTAAAGGATTTCTATTTTTTCAGTGAGTTTTTAAATCGAAGGGTTTATCATTCTGCTGGACAGACCCTGGGGAGGATTTTTGACCTCATTGCAGAAAGGGCAGAGCCTTACCCTCTGATTATTGGAATCCTCCTTCGGAGAAGTCGAAAAAAAGAATGTTATCTTCCTTGGGAAAAAATTCAACAGATCGAACCCCGCCTGATTTGTTCCGAAGAGAGCCTCGATGATCCAAATCCCCTCCGTTCCCAAAAAGACATCATCTTCCTCAGAGAAGAGGTTCTGGATAAACAGATCGTGGATACCTTTGGAGCTAAGGTCGTTCGAGTCAATGACCTTCATTTCCTCCGGGTCGATTCCCGGTTGAGGCTCGTGCATGTGGATGTGGGATTTAGGGGTTTGATGAGGCGAGTGGGTTGGGAGAAAATGATGGACAAGGTGCTTCAGTGGCTTTTCTCCTATGTTCTGCCCAACCAATTTATCTCTTGGAAGTATGTCCAGCTCCTTTCCGGGTCCGATCTCCTTCAACTCAGTGTTTCTCAGAAAAAACTCTCCCATCTCCATCCTGCGGATTTGGCTGATATCATCGAGGATCTGAGCAGCCGGGAGCGATCGGCCATCTTTCGAGCCCTGGATGCCGAAACGGCAGCCGAGACCCTCGAAGAAATCGATCCTAAGATTCAGAGGGCCTTGATCGAAACGATTCCGGTAGAGAAGGCTTCTGATATCGTGGAAGAGATGTCTCCCAGTGATGCGGCTGACCTTCTGGCGGATCTACCCGAAGAGAGGGCAGAGAAGATTCTGGAAGGGATGGAAGAGAAAATAGCAGAGGATTTAAGAGAACTCCTGGTTCATCCGGAGGAGACTGCTGGAGGCCTGATGACCACAGCCTACCTCTCCCTGCCTTCCGAAACCCCTGTGGAGACGGCAATGGCACGGTTGAAGGCAGAAGCTCCCCATCTGGATATTGTGGATTATATTTATATTGTAAACGAGGAAGGGGTCCTCCAAGGGGTCGTAAGCATTCGGGACCTTCTTACGGCTCATCCCCATCAATCGCTTTCCGACATCAAGGGACCCAGGGTGGTCAGTGTAAAACTGGATGAGGATGAAAAGGAAGTGGTAGAGACCTTTGCCAAATATGGCTTCCGGGCTTTACCGGTGGTGGATGAAGAGAATCATCTGAAGGGAGTCATCAGTTTTAGGAGTGTATTAGAAGTGTTGGCTCCGGATGCCGGATAGCCCTCTTTGAAAAAAACCCTTCCTCTACACAGGGGAAGAATCTTCCAATTTACCAAAAAAGAATTTATGAGTGACTATAAAAAATGGATCTCTATGTCAAGGCAGTCCCTCTGGAGGACCATCGGCCTCTTTTTCCTTCTGATGGGACCAGGAATTATCACCTCCAACGTGGATAATGATGCGGGAGGAATCACCACCTACTCCTTAGCCGGAGCGGAGTTTGGGTTGAAATTGGTCTGGTCTCTCATTCCCATCATGATCGCTCTTATCGTCATTCAAGAAATGTGTGCTCGAATGGGAGTGGTGACAGGAAAAGGCCTCTCCGATCTCATTCGTGAGAAATTCGGAGCCAAAGTCACCTTCTATCTCATGATTGGAATGTTTTTCACCAATATGGGGAATGCTATTTCTAACTTTGCTGGGGTGGCTGCAGGAATGGAAATTTTTGGTGTGGAGAAATTCATTTCTGTTCCTTTAAGTGCCTTTCTGGTCTGGTGGATGGTGGTCAAAGGAACCTATAAGTCGGTGGAGAAGGCCTTTCTGATCGCCTGTGTCTTTTATATCTCCTATATCATTACAGGAGTTCTTGTCAAACCCGATTGGGGGGATGTCTTTGAGCAGCTTCTCCATCCCCGGCTGAGCTTCCAGTCCTCCGAGATCACCATGTTGATTGGTCTGGTAGGAACCACCATCGCTCCGTGGATGCAGTTCTATCTTCAGGCTTCTATCGTGGAGAAAGGGATCAAGATAGAGGACTACAAGTATGCTCGATTTGACGTCATTACAGGTTCGGTCGTGGTGCACATCGTAGCTTTCTTTATCATTCTGGTCTGTGCGGAAACCCTCTTCAAGAATGGCATTCACATTGAAACGGCCAAGGACGCCGCCCTCTCTTTGAAACCCTTAGCAGGCAAGTACTGTAGCTATCTCTTTGCCTTTGGGTTGGTCAATGCCTCTCTCTTTGCGGCCTCCATTCTTCCTCTCTCTACGACCTACCTCATCTGTGAGGGGTTGGGGTGGGAAGTGGGAATCGATAAGAAGTTTGTGGAAGCCCCTCAATTCTATGGCATCTATTCGTTGATGATCTTCTTGGGGGCAGGGGTGATCCTCTATCCAGAAATTCCCCTCATTCCTATCATGTATTTTTCTCAGGTGATTAACGGGATGGTCCTCCCATTTATCCTTATTTTTATGCTCATTCTGGTGAATGATAAAAAACTGATGATGAGTTACACAAATGGCCCGGTCTTCAATATCATCGCCTGGGCCACTGCCCTTTTGATGATCATCTTTACGCTGATCTTTCTCTTTTTAATGATCTAAGCCAGGAAATTCTGATGTCTTTTAACAGGAGGCTCGCCTCTGGAGGCGTTCCCAGGCCTCGTCGACCCTTTTTTGAATCTCTTCGATTTGATAATCACTCAGATGACTGAATCGACCCTGAAGTTTAAGATATTCTTTAACAGGAACGACCCGTTTTTCCTCCTGAAGGGTATAAATCCTTCCATTCTCAATCTCATAGAGGGGAAAGACTCGGGATCGGACAGCGAGCCTCGACACTCTCACACAAATCTCAGAAGGAATTCTCCAGCCAGGAGGACAGGGAGAAAGAAGATGAATGAATCGTGTTCCTCGAATTCTCTTGGCCTTCTCCATCTTTCGAATAAGATCCTCGGGATAGGCGATGGTGGCGGTAGCTGCATAAGGAATCTGATGGTCAGCCATAATGGCCATGATATCCTTTTTTGGATTCTCTTTGGGCTGGCTGACAGGAGTGGTGGTCGTCCAAGCCATCAAAGGAGTGGCCGAACTCCTCTGGGTTCCTGTATTCATATAACCTTCATTGTCATTACAGATATAGATAAAATCTTCGTTCCGTTCAGCTGCCCCTGAAAGGGCTTGAAGCCCGATGTCAAAGGTTCCCCCATCTCCTCCCCAAACCGCTACCAGAGTTTCATTATCTCCTTTCACATCCAGGGCAGCCCTTATCCCAGAGGCAGTCGCCCCACCGGTCACAAAACCGGCATGGATGGCAGTGATTCGAAAACTGGAGTAGGGCCAGAATCCTGGAATGATGGACCAGCAGGAGGCTGGAAAGACCATAACTACCCTTTCTCCAAGGGCCTTTAAGGTGAGCCTCATCCCAATGGCCGCCCCACACCCTGCACAGGCCAGATGACCACGACCTAAATTCTCCATTTCAGGCACTTTTATTTTTCTCATATCAGGTTCATCCTCTGTAGATCTTCAACCTTCGGAATTGGAGCCTATCTTTTCAATCCTAACCACAGAATCTCCCCCTCGGGTTGAGGATGGGAAAGGGTATAATGAATGGCCTCCTCGATCAGCTCCGGAGTGATATCCCTTCCTCCTAACCCTGAGACAAAACCAAATAGGACGGGTCTTTCCTTCTGAGTATAAAGGGTGGCTCGTAATTCTTGAGCAAAGATCCCACCAACACCAGGGGAGAGATTTCGATCGATCACGGCCAATTTCTTTGCCCCTTTGATAACCTCACCAATCTCTTTAGCCGGGAAAGGACGAAACCTCTTGATCTTTACCCCGGCCACGTTTATCCCTTGCTCCATCAATCTCTTTACCACGATTCTTGAAGTGCTTGTCACTGTCCCAGAAGTGAGAAGAAGAAGTTCGGCCTTCTCGCTTCCATATCTTTCCACCGCTCCGTATCTTCTTTTGAAATGGGAGTAAAATTCATCCTCGACCTTCTGGCTCACCTCCGGAACCTCCTCCATGGCCTTTTGAATCTTGTATCGAAACTCAAAGAAATATTCTGGGGTGGTGATCACGGAATAGGCTTTTGGCTCCTCAGGTTCGAAGGGATAGGATGGACAACAGGGGGGTAAAAACGCCTCTGCCTCTTCCATACTCGGGATATCCACCGGCTCGGAAGTATGGGAAAGCACGAAGGCATCTAAGACCACCATCACCGGAAGTCTTACCATCTCTGCAATCCGGTAAGATTGAAGAATTGTATCCAGCACTTCCTGATTATTTTCACAGTAGAGCTGAATCCAACCGGTATCTCTTTGAGAGAGGGAATCACTCTGGTCACTCCAGATATTCCAGGGTGGGCCAATGGCTCGGTTTACGTTGACCATGACAATGGGAAGGCGGGCTCCAGAAGCCCAGTGAAGCATTTCATGCATATAGGCCAGGCCATGGGAAGAAGTGGCAGTAAAACATCTTACCCCTACGGTCGAAGCTCCGATAAGAGCAGCCATGGCTGAATGTTCCGACTCCACTTTTAAGAATCGAGTATTGAGTCGCCCATTGGCAATTAACTCGGAGAGCTCCTCCACGATCGTGGTCTGTGGGGTAATGGGATAGGCAGAGACGACTTCTACTCGGCTCAAAATCACTCCATAGGCGACTGCCTGATTCCCTGTAATCACCTTCTTCATTTGGCCTCCTCTTTAAGGGTGATGGCTCCTCGAGGACATTCGGTGAAACAGATTCCGCACCCTTTGCAGAATTCGTAATCCACTTCTCGAAGGAAAATCCCCTCCCTCTTCAGAATAGAAGCATCCGGACAGAAAGCATAACAGGTCTCACATCCATTACAGGTTCCGCAACTGAAACATCGACCCACCTCTTCAATGGCTGAGGAGGATGAAAGAGTGGAGGTCACTTCTCTAAAATCTTTGATCCTTAGCTTAGGAGGGACTTTCGATTCCTTCTGCCTTCGAGCAGGCTCAAAATAATCCATATTCAATTCTTCAAACCTGACCACATGGGAATCCATCGGTCTCTCGTTGGGATGAAGGTATCGAAAGATCGAAATCGAGGGTCCCTCTCCGATGAGTGTTTCTCGAAGGGCTTCTTCCGAATCCTTCCCTTTAAAATAGCAGTCAATAGCGATAGCCGCTCTCTTTCCCGAGCCAATCGCATGGGCTACGGTTCGTTGGGTAGAAGTGAGATCTCCTCCTGCAAAGATCCCTTTAACCCCTGTACTCCCATCTCTTTGGGTCAGGAGAATCCCTTCCCTTTTCTCCATTCCTTTAGGGAAGTAAGAGAATTCGATCTCTTCTCCCGCCGCGATAATCAAACTGTCCACTTCGATAAAGAAGTTGGAGTTCGGAATGGGAAGGGGCTTCCTTCGACCTGTCTCATCTTTTTCCCCCAGTTTCATACGTAAACATTCCAGTCGTTTCAATCCGTTTCGGGAATGGATCTGAATGGGATTGACAAGATATTTTATTTTTACGCCTTCTTCAAGGGCTTCTGCGATCTCTTCCTCAAAGGCAGGCATCTCTTCTCTGGAGCGACGATAAAGGATGATGGGCTTCTTCCCCAGACGGATGACGGAGCGGGCCACATCAATGGCTGTATTTCCTCCCCCAATGATTCCCACCCTCTCTCCCAATTTGACCTTCTTTCCGGAGTTGATCTTTTTTAGAAATTCAAGGCCCTGAAAAACACCTTTCCTTTTCTCTCCGGGGATCCCGAGGGCTCGGCTGAGAGGGGCTCCTGTTGCCATAAAGATAGCTGAATAGCCCTTTAAATCTTCCCAATGGAGATTTCGGCCCAAGGTGATCCCTGTCCGGATTTCCACCCCCATGGATTCGATCAATGAAATCTCCCTCTCCAAAACCTCCCGGGGAAGGCGATAGGGGGGAATTCCTATTCTCAACATCCCTCCTGGAAGAGGAAAGGATTCAAAGAGGGTAACCTGATAATGGAGCCTTGCCAGGTGATAGGCACAACTTAAACCAGCAGGGCCAGAACCAATGATGGCCACTCTTTCCTTTGATGTTTCAATTTCTCTTTTTACCTTTTCATTCCGTAGCTCCATATAATCGGCAACAAATCTCTCCAGCGCATGGATCGCCACAGGTTCATCCAAAAAGGAGCGATTACATCGGGACTCGCAGGGATGAAAACAGACCCGGCCACAGACGGCCGGTAGAGGATTCTCTTCTCGAAGAACCCTCCATGCCCCTTCGAGGTCTTCTTCTGTAATTTTCTGAATAAAACCCACAATATCATTTCCCACCGGACAGGAAGCATTGCAGGGCGGGGTTTTATCAACATAATAGGGACGCTGGGCCCTCCATGCGCCTGTTTTATTCCAGTCCATGAATCCCAGAGAGATTGGAATCTCTGGTATCTCTGAAACACTTTTAAAAGTGATCTGTCTGGTCATTTCAAAATCCTATCTCTCTGAATGAAATTCGGTTTTTACTTCCTCATAAGCCTCTCTGGCGGCCCTGGCATTTTCATCCTTCTTTCCCGGAACTTCCTCACGAATGGCCAGCACAATGGAATCAATCCCAACCAATCCGGTGATCTTTGAGAATGCCCCTAAGATGGCTGTATTGACGATGGGATTGGTTCGTGATCCTAAACCGTTACGAATCGCAATGGAGGTCGCATCCACGGTGGCGATTCTGAATCCTCTTAGGCCTTGAAAGGTTTCTGGTGACTGATGGGAATTGATCAAAATCCAGCCATTCGGTTTAAGCCCAGAGGTGATATCCACTGCACCTATTAAGGTTGGATCGAGAATGACGAGGTGATCCGGTTCATAGATGTTGACTCTCAGGTGGATGGGCTCTCGATCGATTCTCAAAAAAGCCATTACCGGTGCTCCTCGTCTTTCTACTCCAAAAGCAGGAAAAGATTGGACATAATAACCTTCGTGAAAAAAGGCAACCGCAAGTACCTTTGAAGCGACCTGAGCCCCTTGCCCACCTCTTCCATGAAATCGTATCTCTATCATCTCTCGAGTCCACCGCTATGGTCTAATCGTTTTATGCCTTCGTTCTTCATTTTGAAGTTTTCATTTTAAGGAATACACAACCGTTAAAGCCTTGGCATTCTTTCTTTCCAACGATCGGTAGGCATGAGGAATGGAAGAGTCGAAGTACAGAGAATCTCCTGGACGAAGGATATACTGCGCATTCTCAGTTCTAAATTCCAAAGTTCCTTCTAATAGATAGATAAACTCCTCTCCTTCATGACTGAAATAAGACAACCGATCCATCCTTTTTCGTTTGAACTCCACCAAAAATGGCTCCATAGCCTTTTTGACCTTTTTATAGGCTAATGCCTCATAATAATATCCACTCTCTTCCCGCCCAAAGAATCGAGAATCGACCCTTTTGCTTTCATCCCTCCTGACAAGAACGATCCTCTCTTCAGGCTCACTATTACGAAAAAAATAGCTGATGTTGACATTGAGGGCCTTGGAGATCTTAAGGAGAGTCGAGATGGGAGGGGAAACGACTTCTTTCTCGATCTGGGAGAGTAAAGGCTTGGAGAGACCCGTTCGATTCGAGAGATCCTGAAGGACTAAGCCTGCCTCTTTCCGGAGGGCTCGAATTTTCTTTCCGATATGAAGTTTTTTAACCTCATGTTTGATCTCGTCATTCACCATCTCTTTTTTATATCTCTTTCCCTTGAGGCTGTCAAGATAAATTTTAATTTAATTAAAACTTTTTTGATAATGTTAAACATCTCCATTCTCTAAAAATATTTGATTCTAAAAACACGTTATGTTAATTATCCACTGTTTCCGACGAATTGGTTTGAGGAGGGAGAATGAGGATCGTGATCATGGGAGCAGGAGCGATGGGAAGCCTCTTCGGGGGACTGCTTTCGCTTTCCGGAGAAGAGATCTGGCTGGTGGATATCTGGAAGGACCATATCGAGGCGATTCGGACTTCCGGCCTCATTATCGAAGAAAAAGGAGAAGAGAAAATTATCTCTCTTCATGCGACCATCGATCCCCAAACCATTGGAAAAGCGGATCTGGTTCTCTATTTCGTGAAAACCTACGATACGGAAAAGGCCGTGAGGGACTCTTTAGTGCTTGAAAAAGAGCATACCCTATTTCTCACCCTTCAAAACGGTCTTGGAAACGAGGAGACCATTTGCAGACAGGTATCTCCTAAAAAAGTCCTCTTGGGAGTCACGGGGCATGGGGCCACCTTGCTGCGACCTGGCCGTATTCGCCATGCCGGACGAGGGAAGACCTACTTGGGAGAATTGGATGGAAGGATAACAGAACGAGTGTGTCGGATTGCCCAGATGTTTTCTCGAGCAGGAATAGAAACGGAGGTTTCCTCTAAAATTCATGACCTGGTTTGGGAGAAGCTGTTTGTGAATGTCGGCCTCAATGCCTTAGCGGCTATTACCGGATTAAAAAACGGTCAGATCCTTGACTATCCGGAGACCTTAAGATTATTAGAATCTCTGGTCTCCGAGGCGGTCGAGGTTGCAAAGAAAAAAGGGATTGAGGTCCAGGGAAATCCCCTCGATCGGGTAAAGGCCGTCCTCGAAGCGACTCGCGAGAATCGGTGTTCCATGGGACAGGATCTGGACCGAAAACGAAGAACAGAAATCGATGCCCTCAATGGGGCCATTGTCCGTGAGGCTGAACGATTGGGGATTCCTGTTCCTTATAATCGAGTGATGACTGATCTGATCAAAGTTATCGAAAAAACTTTTTCTCAAGACTAAAGCCTTGAGGAATATTCCACCCTGTGCTGGGACTCAGGCCTCTGGGCCTGATCGATGAAGGAGGCTTCAATGGAGAGAAAAAAAATCACGCCCGTGGATATTCAGAAGATGAAGGAAGAAGGACGAAAGATCACGATGCTCACAGCTTACGATTACCCGACTGCACTCCTCGAGGATAGGGCGGGAATCGATATTATCTTAGTTGGAGATTCGGTGGGAATGACGGTTCTGGGTTATGAAAATACCATTCCTGTCACGATGGATGAGATGATCCATCATACCAAAGCCGTCACCCGGGGAGCCAAGTATGCCTTAATCATTGGTGATATGCCTTTTATGTCCTATCATACATCCGAGCGCGAGGCCATTCTCAATGCAGGTCGTTTCATGAAAGAGGGTGGTGCCGATGCTGTGAAACTTGAGGGTGGAGCCAGTGTGAAAGAGATCGTAAGAGCAATTGTAAAGGCAGGAATTCCTGTGATGGGCCATATCGGGCTGACCCCTCAAACGATCTCCATGCTCGGAGGATTCAAGGTTCAGGGAAAAGACGCTCAAACGGCTCAGAGGATCATTGAGGATGCTCTTTTGCTCGAAGAGGCCGGAGCATTTTCTGTGCTCCTGGAAGCTATCCCTGCCCCGATTGCAAAAAGAATTACAGAGAGGTTAAAAATCCCGACGATCGGCATTGGTGCCGGGCCTCATTGTGATGGTCAGGTCCTGGTGGTTCATGATATGTTAGGGCTCTTCGACCGGTTTACCCCTAAATTTGCCAAACGATATGTGAACCTGAGTCAGGAAATGTTAAAAGCGTTTGAGTCCTACCGAGAGGAGGTATTACAGGGAACCTTTCCCACAGAGCAGCATAGTTTTCACATCGACGAAAAAGAGCTGGAAAAAATAAAATAATCAAAAGGAGGTAAAAAAGATGAAGTGGAGTAAAGTTATGACGGTTCTATTAATAAGTATCCTTTTTCTCTTTGGGACGGTAGGGGTGGCCCTTTCCGCACCTGTCACCCTTAAATTAGCCCATGTGGTTTCTACCTCTGCTCCTTATCATATTGGTGCGATGGAGTTTGCAAAATTGGTCGAACAAAAGACCAAGGGAGGCCTCAAGATCGAAATCTATCCAGGAGGTCAATTGGGAAAAGGAGAAAGAGAGTGTATCGAAGGGCTGCAGATTGGAACGATTGATCTTGTCGTCACGTCTACGGGCCCGGTGGGTGGATTTGTTCCACAGATGCTCGTCGTGGATCTCCCATTTCTCTTCAGAGACAATGCCCATGTCGATAAAGTCTTGGATGGGCCTATCGGAGAAGATCTCCTGAAAGCTCTCTCGAAAGCAGGCATCAAAGGAATTGCCTTCTGGGAAAACGGATTTCGAAACCTCACCAATAACAAACGACCGGTGAATAAGCCCGAGGATGTGAAGGGGTTAAAGCTAAGAACGATGGAAAATGAGGTTCACATGGATGCCTTCCGAACCCTGGGAGCCGATCCCACCCCGATGACCTGGGGAGAGGTTTACACCGCTCTCCAGCAAGGAGTGATTGACGGCCAGGAAAATCCCATCAATATCATCCGAACCCACAAGATTTACGAAGTGAACAAACATCTGGCCCTCACTGGACATGTCTATTCCCCTGCTCTTCTTCTTATGAATGAAAAGAAGTTCAACAGCCTTCCTTCAGAATTCCAGAAGGCCCTTATGGAAGCAGGTAAAGAGGCGGCCAAGTTTGAAAGAAAATTTATTCGCGACAATGAAGCCAAAATGCTTGAAGAACTGAAAGGTTTTGGAATGCAGGTCACTTATCCGGACAAAAAACTCTTCCAGAAAGCCACGGAGCCCACATATAAAAAATATGAATCCCGGTTTGGAAAGGATCTGATCGATAAGATCGTTGGAACAAAGTAATTCCTTCCATCTCTCCTCCCCTCAGGGAAATGGATATCCCTCGAGGAGGGGGGAGAGAGCCGAGGGATTTATGATTTCGAACATCAGTCGTTTCTTCAATCGCTGTGCAGAAGCAGGTTGTTTGATCCTTCTCATTGCGATGTGTTTGGTCACTTTTGCACAGGTCTTTTTTCGATTTGTCATCGTCCATTCCCTACCCTGGTCTGAAGAATTCTCGCGTTATGCCTTGGTATGGGCCTCCTTTTTAGGCGCATCCATCGCCCTAAAAAGGGGGCTCCATATCGGAGTCGAAGCTTTTATAGGGAAGCTCCCGGAAGGAAAAAGACGCTCCATTTATTTACTCACCCTTATTCTCATTCTTATCTTTCTTCTCACCGTCATGGTGAAAGGATTTCAGTTGGCCCAGTTCAATATGAGACAATCCTCCCCAGCCATGAGAATTCCAATGGGATTCCCCTATCTCGCGATCCCGGTGGGAGCCTTCCTGATGAGCATTCATCTATTGGATCAATTCCTTTTAGGGCTCAGACACAGAAAAGGATTAGTGGGAATAGAAAAAACTGAAGAGATGAAAAGAGTGGAGGCAGGATTCTAACTTGCTCTGGATCTTGGCCATCAGCTTCATCACTTTTCTCATTTTGGGGATCCCTATAGCTTTCGTTCTGGGGCTCACCTCTTTTGTAGCCCTCCTGTACACTGGCAAAGTTCCCCTCCTTCTGATGCCAAAGGAGATGTTTTCAGGAACGGACTCTTTTCCTCTTCTGGCTGTCCCCTTTTTCATCCTGGCAGGAAATCTGATGAATGTGGGAGGAATTACCCGAAGGCTGATCCACTTCTGTAATATCCTTCTGGGATACGTGAGGGGAGGATTAGCCTTGGTCAACGTAGTGGCCAGTATGTTTTTTGCTGGGATCACAGGAGCAGCCGTAGCCGACACCTCGGCCTTAGGCTCCATTCTCATACCAGCGATGACGGAGAGGCGGTATGATAAAGACTTCAGTGCTGCCGTCACTGCCGCCTCTTCGACAGTGGGCCCCATCATCCCTCCGAGTATTCCCATGGTGATCCTTGGGACCGTTGGAGAACTTTCAATCGGTGCACTCTTTTTAGCAGGAATCATCCCAGGAATCATGGTTGGATTTGCCCTGCTTGGAATTGCTTATTGGATTTCACGGAGGAGAAACTACCCCAAAGAACCCATCAAATCGGTCCGAGAATTCTTCTACGGCTTAAAGGATGCCTTACTCGCCCTTCTGATGCCGGCAATCATCCTGGGAGGCATCTTAGGGGGAATCTTCACTCCCACTGAAGCAGCCGCAGTGGCCGTAGCTTATGCCTTTATCATCAGTTTTTTAGTCTATCGAGAAATCCGTTTAAAAGATCTTCCCAAGATCTTGATCGACAGTATTGTGACCACCTCGATCATCATGTTCGTGATCGCCAATTCAGCCATCTTCGGATGGATCCTGGCAAACCATCAAGTCCCTCAAATCGTGGCAAAGACCTTCTTATCTATCACCACGAATAAATGGATCCTCCTTTTTCTGATCAATCTCTTTCTTCTCTTTGTAGGAACCTTCATGGAGACCACAGCCTCTCTCATCATTCTTACCCCCATTCTTCTTCCTTTGGCCATCAAGGTAGGAATCGATCCCATCCATTTTGGTCTGGTCATGGTGCTTAATCTGGTGATCGGTCTGATTACCCCACCTCTGGGGGTCTGCCTTTTTATTGCCTGCAGCATCGCCAAAATCACGCTGGAGCAGATTGTAAAGGCGATCCTTCCCTTTCTCTTAGCAGCCATCGGTGTTCTGTTTATTGTGACCTATATCCCGCAGCTTTCCCTCTGGATCCCCCGAATGATCATGAAATAAATTTTCTTTCCCCCCGAGCTTAATTTTTTTCTGGACAAATGAAGATTTTATTGGATAATTAATAAAAGGAGCGCGATGTCTTTGGGGAAACCGAAAAAAATCTCTCTCCGTTTTATTCTATTTTTATTCTTACTCCCTTCCCTGGCCCATGGTGGGGACCAAATGGTTTTGAAGAATGGAAGTGTTTCAGAACAGGCTTTCTTCTATACCGCTAAGAAATGGGGGATCCCCATCCTGAAGGCCTCTATTAAAATTGAAAATGGCATGGAAAAAGAAAGAAAAAATCTCCTGCAGGTTGAGGCTCAGATAGAGTCTCTTCCAAATTTGAGGTATCTTTTTTGGATGAAAAATCGGTTTATTTCTATCATGCACTCAGAAAATGGATCACCGATCTCTTACCTTAAGGAAATCGATCAAGGAGGACCGCTCATCAAAAACAAGAATTATCGTGAACTCATCACGTTTGATCCTCTCCACCAAAATGTAGTCATTGAAAATGGAAATCCCAAAGAGAGGAGAGAACTGGCCATTCCCTCGGAGACCTACGATCCCCTCTCTCTATTCGCAAAGTATTATCTAATGGAAGAACTCCAACCAGGGCAAAATCTTCAGGTTTCCATTTTTGATGGAATCAAACTCCGAAAGATGACCTTTCAATCGAGGGAAGAAAAGATCACCTGTCCATGGGCCGGCTCAATTCGAGCCGTTAGGGTTGAATCCAGTACCCCCCTTTCCACCTTTGGAGACCGAGAGGGAAAGATTCGAATCTGGTACACCGCTAATGGGGAAAAGATCCCCGTGCTTATGGAACTGGACCTCCCCATCGGGAAGATAAGATTGGAGCTCGATGAGGTGAAGAGGAATTAATTAAAAAGGAGGAGGAGTCTATGGCTCAAAAGAAGACAGCTACCAAAGCTTCAAAGAAGAAGGTTAAAAAAGGTGACACCTATCAGTGCACCGTATGCGGGTTGGTGGTCACAGTAGATGAGGCCTGTGGCTGCGTGGATGCCTGTGAC
>JBDOIB010000184.1:0-2105 GCA_041082155.1 Thermodesulfobacteriota bacterium
TGGGTTACCCCAGAAATGGCAAATGTCCCGAGAGTGTGGTCACTTGTTCTAACAGTGTACTTGGCCTTATCCCTATTCTTTTTCTTAGCTTCTTGTGTCCAATTATGGATCACATCCTCATCGGAGATTACGAAATTAAGGTCTAAGATAATTCTTTTAGGTGCTGCCATTTCAGCTTCAATTCCTCTTTCTGAAACTGTAATGAATACTGTTTTGCAAAAGCACCTCGTCCCTTCTTTCAATTATTATCTTCCTTTTTTAGTCATATTTCCGACCTTTGTGGGATACTCTATTGTCAAGCACAATCTTTTTGATATTGATGCCATCATTAAGCGAACCTATGGATATATAGTGACTACCGGAAGTGTTGGAGGAGGTTATGCGCTCTTCATCTTCTTGACCAATCTTGCTTTTGAAAAGTTTGGGTTCACGAAATCTCCCATTTTACACTTTATTTTCATTCTGGGAGTGGTTTTCTTCTTCAACCCCATTCGAAATCAAATTCAGAGATTAATTGATCGTACCTTTTATCGGCTGGAGTATGACTATCGGGAAGCGATCCAGAGAATAAGTGATTCCCTTAGGTCACTCTTGAATTTTGATGAGATTGGAAGGCGAATTATAGACATTGCGTCAAGTACCCTGTTCATGGAGTGGGGATGCATTCTAATAGAAAATGCGAATGAGAAATCTTATCTCCCGATAGCCTGGATAGAGAAACGTGATCCATTAGGACATCCTATTCCATTATCCTTATCTAAGGAATTTATCAGAGAAGATGATCCATTGATTCAAAGGATTGCGAGAAGAAAGAAGGAAGTAACAGTTTATGACATTCAGGAAGATCCTTTCTTCTTTGAGAGCAGAGAGGTATATTTAGAAAGATTTCTTAATTTGGACGCTGTCCTGATTGTCCCTATCATTTATGAAGAGAGATTGACAGGGTTGATCGTATTAGGGGGTAAGAAATCCGGGAAATTCTATCGGCAAGAAGACATCAATCTTTTGAGAATTCTTGCTAATCAAGGGGCTATAGCGATTGAGAATGCCAGACTCCATCAGGCCAGAATCGAGGTCTTGGAGCAATCACGTAAGGAGTTAGAAAGGCTCAATAAGGCAAAAAGTAGAGCCCTTGATCATCTTTCGCACGAATTGAGAACCCCTCTTTCAGTAGTTCAGGGGATTACCCGTCTAATCAAGCAAAAGACTCAATCTCAAACTCCCCCTCTTATCAAGGAAGAAATTTATAATTCACTCGAAAAAAACCTGAACCGCATTTTTGAAATTCAGCAAGAAACTGAGCAGATCATTCGGACCTATGAAAAATTAGAAAAGAAAAATAATTCCAAAACCATAGGTCGAGATTATTCCATATCCATTGAGATGATTGAGCTCTATCCTTTCATTGAACATATTGTGAAAAGGATTAAAGAGGAAGCCCAACACCGAGATGTTCAAATTAGTCTTGAGGGAGATAAGACTCTTGCTTTATCAATGGACTCCAAGATTCTTGAGGAGATTCTTATCGGACTTATAAAAAATGGTGTGGAAAATACCCCTGACGAAGGAATGATTAAAGTCATCTTGGATCGGAAGGAACAATGGATTCAAATTAAAGTGATGGATTTTGGAATTGGAATCACCAAGGAGAACCAAGGTCATCTTTTCGATGGGCTATTTCATACCTTAGATACTGAACTGTATAGTTCCAAAAAACCCTATGATTTTGGTGCGGGGGGCAAGGGGCTTGACCTCCTTCGGTTTAAGACCTATGCCCAACGCTATGGCTTTGAGATTTCTGTAGGAAGTGAAAGATGCCGGTATCTTCCAACCGATCGGGATCTCTGCCCTGGAAGGATCTCTAAGTGCCCCCATTGTAAAAATACTGGGGATTGTTATCGTTCAGGGGGAAGCACTTTTTGTCTTTCTTTTCGAGTCCGGTGATCTGAAGTCCTTCTATTAATTTTAATTCCTATTTTGTAAGGGAAGATTGAGAAGGGATAAAAATCTCACTTGACAACTAAACAAATGTATAGTATATATTAGGACAGTTTGAAATGGAGAGTTAGAGTTTTGGAAGGTGTTTAAAAATAAAGCGAGAGGGA
>JBDOIB010000193.1:0-2589 GCA_041082155.1 Thermodesulfobacteriota bacterium
ACCCTCTCAGGTTATTGGAATGCATTTTATGAATCCTGTTCCCGTAATGCAATTAGTCGAAATTATCCGTGGACTTCAAACCTCACCGGAAACCTTTCATATCGTCAAATCACTTGCTGAGAGGATGGGAAAAACCCCTGTAGAGGCTAACGATTTCCCAGGGTTCATTTCCAACAGAATTCTCATGCCGATGATTAATGAAGCCATTTATGCCCTATTTGAAGGAGTGGGAACACCAGAGGCGATTGATACCGTGATGAAGCTTGGCATGAATCATCCTATGGGACCACTGGCCCTTGCCGATTTGATTGGTTTGGATACCTGCCTAGCTATTATGGAGGTGCTTTACAAAGGTTTTGGGGATCCTAAATACCGCCCCTGCCCTCTCCTAAAAAAGTATGTGGATGCAGGCTATCTCGGTCGAAAAACCGGCAAAGGCTTCTATCAATACTAAAATTCGAAGCACGAAATTCGAAACGATCTCAAATAGAGAAATTTTAGAGATTTTAAGTACAAAATTAATAAAGCTTTGATTTTGGAAATTTGATTTTTTCGTATTTCGAATTTAGTATTTTGAATTTTGGGTTTAAAGGATGGATTTCAAACTCACGCCAGAACAGGAAATGATTCGGGATATGGTGAGGGAGTTTACCGAGAACTATATCAAACCCGTAGCTGCCCTCTATGACGAAGAGAAAACCTTCCCCTATGAGAATTTAAAACGGATGGCAGAGCTGGGACTCATGGGAATGAACATCCCTGTGGAGTACGGGGGGTCCGAAGTGGGAGTCATTGCCTATAGCCTCGCCATCACAGAGATTGCAAAGGGATGTGCTTCACATGCAGTGACCACCTCGGTTACGAATATGGTGGCTGAAGTCATCTATGAATTCGGTGAGGAAGAAATTAAAAGGAAACATGTAAAAAAGTTATGCAGTGGAGAATATCCTGCGGGCTCTTTTGCCATTACAGAACCTCACACAGGATCAGATGCTGCCAATATCCGGACCACCGCTGTCCGGAAAGGAGATACCTATATTCTTAACGGCTCAAAAACCTTAATAACAAGTGGAGATGCTTCTGGGGTGACCGTCACCTGGGCGGTGACGGATCGGAATGCCAAAAAAGGAAAAGGAATCAGTGCTTTCGTGGTAGAAAAGGGAACTCCCGGGTTCATTGTGGGTAAAGCTGAAAAAAAGATGGGACATCGAGCCTCCTCCACTAATGAATTAATCTTTGATAATTGTGTCATTCCAGCAAACTGCCTCTTAGGAAAAGAAGGAGAGGGATTTAAGATTGCCATGATGGAACTCGATGGGGGAAGGATTGGGATCGGTTCATTAGCCGTTGGGGTTGGATTTGCGGCCATCGATTTTGCTACCGGATACGTAAAAGAGCGTGAAGCCTTCGGAAAACCTCTTTCCTCCTTTGAAGCAATTCAGTGGATGATTGCAGACTCCTACACTGAATTAGAAGCAGCTCAACTTTTGGTCCTTAGAGCTGCTTACTTGAAAGAGAATAAACAGCCTTTTACCAAGGAAGCTTCCATGGCCAAGCTCTTTGCTACGGAGACCGCAAGAAATGTGGCTATTCGAGCGGTCCAGATGTTAGGAGGTTATGGCTATACTAAGGATTATCCTGTGGAACGCTATCTGAGGGATATCATCGGCACTACTCTCTATGAAGGAACCTCAGAAGTCCAGCGAATCGTAATCTCAAGAGAAATATTGAAAGGATAATATAAATTTGTTACGAAGGAGATTGTGAATAAAATCGCAATCCGATTTGAAGGAGTCTAACTCGAATGGAACTTAATGAAATCACTTTAGCTCAGCAATATGATCTTTATGGGTGTTATCAGTGTGGGAAGTGTACCGGGGGTTGTCCTGTCTCGTTGAAATCGAGATTGAATATTCGTCGTTTGATGATTGAGGGGCTATTGGGGAGGCTGTTAGCTCGGGTTGGGGAAAGGGAGGAGATTTGGGATTGTACGACGTGCAAGACGTGTACGCTTCGTTGTCCTCGAGGGCTACGGCCTATGGATTTGGTGATTGGGCTGAGGGGAGTATTGGTGGAGGAGGGGAGGATTCCGAAGACGTTGATTGAGGCGATGGAGAATGCGTATAAGCATCGCAATCCTTGGGGTAAGGCGAAGTCGAAGAGGACGGAGTGGTTGAGGGAGTTGCCGGAGGGCTTGAGGGTGAAGGATTTTTCCCGTGGGGAGCGGGCGGAGTTTCTTTATTTTGTGGGGTGTACGGCTTCTTCGGATCCTCGGGTTCAGGGGATTGCGCGTTCGATAGTTTATCTATTGAGTCAGGCGGGGGTGGATTTTGGGATTTTGGGGGTGCAGGAGCAGTGTTGTGGCAATGAGATTCGGAGGATGGGGGAGGCGGGTTTATTTGAGGAGTTGCGGGATGGGAATTTGGAGGCCTTTGAGGCTTACGGGGTGGAGCGTCTTTTTACGACCTGTCCTCATGGATTCAATACATTTCGCAATGAGTATCCTCAGGGGAGGTTTGAGGTCTTTCATAGCAGTGAGGTTCTTCTTCGTGCGTTTCGGGAGGGGAGGATTCGTTTTGATCGTGAATT
>JBDOIB010000200.1:0-3477 GCA_041082155.1 Thermodesulfobacteriota bacterium
TCTGAATGATTTTCCTTCAGGACAAAGAGGAGATGTTTGGAGTGGTTTACCATGAATTGAGCAAATCCCCTTCTCCCATACAATCCATCGGTCGAGACCACATCAAAGGCCTTGGGATAATGTTTGAAAAGTCGCTTCATCAGGCGGATTCCTGCGGAGACCTCATCCTCTCCGGGGTGGATCGGTTCGAGATCTAAGGGAAGGGCAAAGGGGCCTCCCAACAGTTGAGCCACCACAACCCGATGATAATACTGAATCCTCTCCCCTTGAGCCGTCTGGATCCTTCGACTCAAGCACTGATCGCAACACCTCCAATAACTTGAAAATAACTCATGCCCATCGAGACTCAGAATTAACCATCCCTGAACCCGAAACTGACGGATCAGATGATTCCGCTGCAGGATCGTGTAGATCCGATGGATCTCCCTTCGCAAGCTTTCACAATCAAAGCGGGCCAATGCATAGCCCAAAGTGTCTGCACTGGGAGGCGATTGACCCAAGAAAACCCTCCATGCCTTCTTGCTCTCCCTCCACCGATAATGAGCCTCGAAGGCATTCAAACTCCTCAGCCTCAATACAAACAGGAGCAAGACACACCCGTAGACCGTCCGAGTCGAAATCGAAGGATGATGACGGGTATCCTTAAGAGGATCCACAGAGGAGGAAAAGTGATAGACCCTCTCCAGATACCCGAGAAACCGCCTCAGCACCTATTCCTCTCTTTTCTCCACCCTCCGCCAATACCGCTCCGATAAGGCCTCTAACAGCTGCTGAACCTCCTGGTAACGCTTCACCCAGCTCCGAACCCGCTGGTGCCAAGGCCGAGGAATATAACGCATATAGGGTTTCCCCTGCCGGCTTTGAGCCAGATAAAGGGATTCGTGTTTTTCACCCCTTTGGCAGCGGCAGTTGGGTTTCCCGCAGGTATTCTTGAGGATGACCAGATTGCCTCGAAGAAGACCCTCGGAGCGAAGCAGAGAGATCAACCGGGAACGGATTCGTCTCTCAAAGGAAGGCAAATAAGATCTATGTTTCATAGGTCCTCCTTTTCTTATATATTAAGAATATATAAGAATTTAAACCATGTCAAGTCTTTTTTTCGATCGCGACTTTGCTTAACTGGATTAATAGAACCTACCTGGTGGGAATTTTAAAAGATTTTTTAGAAACTAAAAGTAATTTACGGAACTCCTGCAGACGAAGGATTTCGATTTAAAAATTCCTTTTCCCAACAATTTTATCTAAAATCTGAGAGGATACAGGGGGACACCCACGAACAAAGACGCCTTTCCCTCTGCTCTCAGATGCACAATTCCCAATCCGTATGGCTCCCTCTGGGAAACTGGTTTGATCTTTCCCCACTACGATGTGAACCTTCCCATCCTCCGCTCGGTATCTTGAAAGTCCCTCGGGATAATGATTGAGAAACAAAAATAATGTTGAGATGCACGCACTACAGGCCCCTTCCTCATGGATAACCACATCCGGAAAGAAAAAAGAGAATTGAGAAGGAGGAGGTTCAAAAGGACTCTCCCACTTCAGATAATCTTTAGGGGTTACAGAAATATTTGAAAGCTCTATCTCTCCTAACCCCCGTTCTGCCCCTAGCCTCAGATGGGGGATATCCTGAGGCCTTAGCCCCATAAGCCGCGAGGCAACGGCATCCGCGGCAATTGGATCGTTTCCAATCACCACAAGTCCAACTTCCTTCTTTTTCCCATAAGCAGGGCCCATCCCTTCCATTCCTACTGTTCCATCAATAACCGTAAGTTGAGGGGATAAAACAAGAGCCATATCCGAGAGGGCAATATCTAACGCCTTCTCCCCCTGAGAGAGTCTAATTCGATATCCCAGCTGATGAAACCTTGCTTTTTCCTTCCGCCAGAGCAACCCTTTCATATTCTTTATCCCCAGGCTTACCCGAGTATACATGTGGGTCTTCATTACTGGAACTGAAACGATAAAATCGAAATTCTTTATGGCAGAGGAAACCTTTATTCTGCGAAGAATTCTTCCCCCGGGAATCTCCATCTCCATCGATGCCTCCCGATCTAAATCAATAAGGGGAATCCCTTTCTTTCTTGAAACCTCCTTCATCCCCGTAAACCTAAAAGCCTCACCTGAATCCTCCCCAAAAATACAGCTCTCCCCGATAGCAATCCTTTCAGCCCCTCTTTTTCGAAGCTCATCAATCACAGCCTCCACAACCTCGGGATGGGTTGTCACTCCATCCCCTGGGGAAGCAACTCTTCCTGCATTCGGCTTTATTAAGACCCTTCTTCCTTTCAGATTTGGAAAAGGAAATTCTTCGAGAACCTCACTTGTCATTTTATAAGGATCCTTCCCTTTTCCGACAAGGACCCTCCTCTCTTCTCCAATCATTTCAGGAAACCCAGACCTTATCTATATCAATTTCTGTAATATGGACCTGAACCCTGGGGATATTTCTTTCTATATCCCAGGGAATAAAGAAGGTAAGATCCTCCACTTCCTCCTTAAGAGCCCTCTCCACCTTTCTCCTAAGCCAACTCTTAATCTGATTGATCCTTATCAAAACCCTTCGGTCCATTCCTGTTTCCTGATTCATCTTTTTAAGATGAGAGGTCCCTCTTAGCTGATCCAGGGCCTCCTCCAGATGGATCCCCTCTAATTTCCTGCGCAAAATATAGAGATTTCCTCTATCCCGAATAAACAGAAGGGGTGGGTTTATCTGAAGAGAGGTATTGCCAAACCTCAATTCCTCACCTTCCTGAGAAATCCTCTGAAATATCCTTCTTTTCTTTTCAATGGATGAGAGAAAATGTGGAGAAACCCTTTCAAAAATATATTCTAATCCTCCGAGACGAACCTCCCTTAACCGTGTTGGATCAAACCCAAGGTCAAGAAGATCCGAGATTTTTAGATTGGAAAAATCCCACCCTCCCCTTCTTTCGGCCCAGGACGTCAAATAGGGTCTTTTGTATAGAGGAAGGGCCTCGATATAAAGGGTTGGTTCCCTTTTTAACTCTCCCGGAAGGGACTGAATCACTTCCTCCTCACCCCCGATTTGAGGTTTCTCTTCCCTTGCATTCCATAAGGAATAAGATTGAATGGGAAGAGCTTTAATCTTCTCGGAAATCACAATCTGCTCAAGAGATTCCCCACCTGTGTAACCGATCAGTTCTGCAATCCGCCTTCTAAACCCCAGAAGCCTTGTAATAAACTTTGTAAACATAAAACACATGAAAGGGGTTGCCGAACCAGAGGCACTCTCAATCTCAAAAAGACTCTCAAGGGTTTCATATACGGCTTTAAATTCTTCGATGGTTCGTCTGACCATCGATTCATTGTCATGCATTTCGATCACCGAGCGCTTCTTCTCAATTCTAAAGAGGAGTCTCTTCAGCTTTTCTCTCAAGCCATGAATCTTCAGAGAGTAGGGAATAAAGATCATATAATCTCTTTCCTTGAGAGGTGGAATCCCTTCATTGATCATCT
>JBDOIB010000246.1:0-25080 GCA_041082155.1 Thermodesulfobacteriota bacterium
TAAAACCCTCGACCGCCTCGGAGTATTTTCCCTGATAAAACTGCATCATTGCAGATTCGTAAACTTCTCCTGCACATTTCCCCTTTTCTTGGCTTGGGTGAGAAAGAGAGAAAAAGGCGAAAACGATCGCAAAAATCCTACAGGCCATCCAAATTCCAGATATTCTTTTAATTTTAAAACCTCTGTCTCGATTCATCCGAATCCCAACCCTATTTGATTTTCTTTTAAGAGTGGACCCGAAAGAGTCTTTCCACTGCTTCACGGATATGTTCTATATCGATTAGGTCTACCCCTTTTATCCCTTTCAGCTTCTGACGGTTCTGCTTTGGAAGAAGGATATGACGAAACCCTAATCGGATCGCTTCATGGACTCGCACTTCTGCCCGATGGATTCCCCTGATCTCACCGCTCAGTCCCACTTCCCCAAAGATGACCCAATCGGGCCCGATCGGCTGATTCTTGATACTCGAGAGGATGGAGATAATGATCCCTAAATCTGCTCCTGGCTCATCAATTCGGATTCCCCCGGCAATATTAAGGTAGATGTCCTGATTCGAAAGAGAAATGCCTAACCTCTTCTCAATCACAGCGACTAACAAAGACACCCGATTGATATCGACCCCCTGTGCCGTTCTTCGAGGAACCCCATAATGGGTTGGAACGACCAGGGCTTGAATCTCAACCAGAATGGGTCGAGTCCCCTCCAGACTGGCAATGACCGCAGAGCCTGAGGCCGCCTGGCTTCGTCCGGAAAGAAAGAGTTCCGAAGGGCTGGTCACTTCTTCCATCCCTGTCTCTTTCATCTCAAAGACCCCAATCTCATGGGTGGAGCCAAATCGATTCTTCACAGACCTAAGGATTCGGAAGGAAGAGTGACTCTCCCCTTCCAGATAGAGAACGGTGTCCACCATATGCTCCAAGACCTTGGGCCCTGCAATGAAACCTTCTTTTGTGACATGACCCACAAGAAACACAGGAATGGAAAGATTTTTGGCTAGATAGATTAATCGGTTTGAACTCTCCCTGACCTGGGTGATGGAGCCTGGAGGTGAGGGAAGATCGGAGGAGTAAATGGTTTGAATGGAATCAATGACCACGACCGAAGGTTTGAGAGACTGGATATCTTGAAGAATCTTTTCCAACGAGGTCTCAGAAACGACAAAAAGCTTCTCAGAAGAGATCCCGAGCCGATCCGCTCTTATTTTGGTCTGCTGGATAGACTCCTCTCCAGAGATATAAAGGATGGTTTCTCCTGACTCAGCCAATTTGCTCATGGCCTGAAGGAGAAGGGTCGATTTTCCAATCCCAGGGTCTCCTCCGATAAGAATCACAGAACCGTAAATGATTCCCCCTCCCAACACCCGATCAAACTCTTGAATCCCTGTTCGGAGTCTCCCTCTCTCTTCAGAGACGATCTCCGTGATGGGAATCGGGATGGCTCTTGATTCTATCCCTAAAAGGTCCCGCTCCGGAGGCCTTTCCTCAATAATTTTTTCTTCAACGAAGGTGTTCCACTCTTGGCATCCGGGACACCGTCCTAACCATTTGGGCGCCTGATATCCACAGGCCTGACACACAAAATGGGTTTTGGCTTTGCTCATATTGAGTCATCAAAGAGAGATGGTGGGATTTTAACAGAAAGAATGAGACGGGTCAAAATTAAAACCCCCGCCTCAATTCATGATTGACAATGGAAATGGGTACAATATATGATTGAATCAAAACATTAAAAAGGAGGTCCCCATGGCAACTCTTCCTTCACCCTTGTTTATTGCCAGAGGGAAAAAAGATATCTTCTTGCTCCCCCCCATGGCGAACCGACATGGTCTCATTGCAGGGGCGACCGGGACAGGAAAGACAGTCTCTCTCAGGGTTTTGGCTGAAAATTTCAGCTCTATGGGTGTTCCGGTCTTTATGGCTGACATCAAAGGAGATCTTTCAGGCCTTTCCATGCCCGGAGGTGAAAATCCAAAGGTTCTCGAAAGGGTGAAGAAGCTTAATCTCGAGAATTTCAACTTCGAGGGCTTCCCTTCCATATACTGGGATGTCTTCGGAGAACAGGGCCATCCTGTCCGGACGACCATCTCTGAAATGGGACCCCTGCTGCTAAGCCGCATCTTAAATCTCAATGAGGTCCAGAGTGGAGTCTTGAATATCATCTTTAAGATTGCTGACGACAACGGTTTCTTACTCCTGGACCTCAAGGACCTAAAGGCCATGGCCCAATTTGTGGGAGATCATGCCGAGCAGTTTAAGACTCAATATGGAAATATCTCTGCAGCCAGTATTGGAGCCATTCAGAGAAACCTTCTTGCCCTCGAGGAACAGGGAGGGAATAAATTCTTTGGAGAGCCAGCCCTTGACGTTCTGGATTTTATCCAAACAGATTCCTCTGGAAGAGGGATCATTAATATCTTCAGTGCTGACAAGCTGATGCAATCCCCTAAACTTTATGCAACGTTTCTCCTCTGGATGCTATCCGAATTATTTGAACAGCTTCCAGAAGTTGGAGATCCCCCCAAGCCCAATCTTATCTTCTTTTTCGACGAAGCCCACCTGCTTTTTGAGGATGCACCAAAAATTCTAATTGATAAGATCGAACAGGTCGTCCGCCTCATCCGATCGAAGGGGGTGGGGGTCTATTTCGTCACCCAAAATCCTTTAGACCTTCCTGAAACGATATTAGGGCAACTTGGAAACCGAATCCAACATGCTCTAAGGGCATTTACCCCCAAAGACCAAAAATCGGTTAAGGCCGCTGCAGAAACCTTTCGAGCAAATCCGAAACTGAATGTGGCCAAGGCGATAACCGAGCTCGAGGTGGGAGAGGCCCTGGTTTCGGTGCTTGACGAAAAAGGCTCTCCCACCATCGTCGAAAGAGCCTATATTTGCCCTCCTAAAAGTCGGCTATCCCCTCTCACCCCTGAGGAACGAGGACGATTAATTAGGGGATCCATTCTATACGGACACTACGAAAAAACCGTGGATAGAGAGTCAGCCTATGAAAAATTGAAAGCAAAAGCTGAACAGTCAAAAATCGAATCTCAAGAACAGGTCTCTCAAAGAAGGCAAACTAAAGAACCTAAATCTCAGGCCGAACAACTTTTGGGAGCTGCGGTGAAGAGTGCAGCCCACGCCATTGGAAGTCAGATTGGACGACAGATTATTCGGGGGGTGCTGGGATCCCTTTTTGGCGGAGGACGAAAAAGATAAAATATTTTCTTTACTTTATCATGCCCCTGTGCTATTTAGACTAATAAATCTAATCAAGGAGGGTTGCATATGAAACGAGTATTCATTATCCTGGGAATTTTGGTGTGGGTGGTGGGCTTTGTTTATGCCCGAGCTCCCAAGAGCGATTATCAGTGGACTGGAACCGTACTGGAGGCAGACGGGGATCACCTCGTCGTTCAAAAGGGTGACGAAAAGTGGGAATTTGCATACGACAAGGACACAAAAATCACCGGTGATCTTAAAGTGGGGGCAAAAGTAACCGTGAAGTATTTGATGAAAGCCACAAGCATTGAGATCAAGGGAGAGCCTGAAAAAAAGGCGGCACCCAAGAAAAAGTAAAGGGAGCTCTTTCACCACCAAAGGCATTGAAGGCGTCTCCAAAAATTTTCTGGAGACGCCAAATTTTTTATTGGGATTTTGAGAAAAAAGATAGGTCATCTTTAATGGAAAAAGAACATAAGGACCTTCTGATGGAAGGGGCAAAAGTCTTTGAAATGGAATTGAATGGAAAGGCACTGAAGGCCTTTGATCTCTATCTCAGGGAACTTCAAAAATGGAATCGAAAAATGAATCTTACAGCGATCCGCTCTGAGAGAGAGATTGTTTTGAAACATTTTCTCGACTCCCTCTCTGTGTACCCTCATCTTCCCGAGGTTTCCAATCTTCTCGATATTGGTTCAGGAGCGGGTTTCCCGGGAATTCCATTAAAAATTGTCAGGCCTTCATTAAGAATAACCCTGATTGACTCTGTTCAGAAAAAGACGGATTTTCAGAGACACATCATTCGGACCCTCGGTTTAGAAGGGTGTGAAGTCATTCATGGTCGGATCCAGGATAAAGAGATCCTTGAACGCTTGAGGGGTCAATATGAAGGTGTCATCTCAAGGGCTTTTTCAAAACTTTCCGTCTTTCTCCCCATGGGCTCTCTTTTCTTAAAACAAGGGGGAATCCTAATCGCCATGAAAGGACGGCGACTGGATGATGAGCTTCCTTATCTCTCCTCGCTCGAAACCCTTCCCTGTCGCCTCGAAAAAATAGTCCGCCTCTGTCTTCCCTTCAGCTCCATCCGACGAACCCTCCTCATCTTCCGAAAGGAATAAAAATTCCTTCTTCCCTTTTATCCCCTTTTTGTGCTATAAAAAATAATTAGTTAAAAATACTTACCTTTGACAAAATTGATGGCTCGAGTGATCTGTATTGCGAATCAAAAAGGGGGGGTGGGAAAGACCACCACGGCTGTCAATCTCTCGGCCTCCCTGGCTGTGGCCGAGAAGAAAGTTCTCCTGATTGATATCGACCCTCAAGGAAATTCAACCAGCGGGTTAGGATTCGATAAGGAAGGTTCCAATGGAACCATCTATCAGGCTCTGCTTCGTGGTTCAGGCTTAAAAGAGGTGATCCAAAAGACCTCTTTGCCTTACTTAGAAGTGGTCACCGCCAATACCGATCTGATTGGAGCCGAAATCGAATTGATCCATGAGGAGAACCGAGAAAGGAGACTCCGGGATCTGATTCAGGAGGTAGAGGCCGACTACGACTATATCTTGATTGATTGTCCCCCTTCTTTAGGACTCCTTACCTTGAACTCCCTCACGGCTGCCCATTCGGTCATCATTCCCCTTCAGTGCGAATACTATGCACTGGAAGGATTAGGGCAGCTCCTTAAGACCATTCTCCGAATCAAACAGGTCTTTAATCCAGGGCTGGAAATTGAAGGAATCCTCCTGACGATGTTTGATATTCGAAACAATCTTTCCCATCAAGTGGCTCAGGAGGTCAGGGACCATTTTAAAGATAAAGTATTCAGAACCGTGATTCCCAGAAATGTCCGTCTGAGTGAAGCCCCAAGTTATGGAAAACCAGTCCTTTTATACGATATCCACTCTAAGGGGGCAGAGAGTTACCTCCAACTGGCCCAGGAACTGATGGCCAACGGAAAACAGGATGGCGACTAAACGAGTGGCTTTAGGGAAGGGCTTGGATGCCCTTATCCCTGAATTGAAATCAACCGAGGGGAGAAACCTTATCTATTGTGGGATTGAAGAGATCCGTCCCAATCCCCATCAACCCCGAAAGCACTTTGACGAGACCAAACTTCAGGAGTTAGCCGAGTCCATTAAAGAAAAAGGAATTCTTGAGCCACTTCTGGTCAGGAAAGTTCCAGATGGATATGAACTGATTGTCGGAGAGAGGCGATGGCGAGCAGCGCAGAAAGCAGGGCTCAAAGAAGTCCCTGTGGTGGTCAAGGAGCTTGACCAAGCAGCCTCCCTCGAAATCTCTTTGATTGAGAATCTTCAACGCGAAGATCTCAATCCCATCGAGGAAGCCGAGGCCTATCAGCGTTTAATTGAAGAATTCCATCTCAGCCATGAAGCCTTGAGTGCCCGGATCGGTAAGGATCGAACCACCATTACCAATTCGTTAAGGCTTCTTAAACTCCCCTCTGAGATCAAAGAGCATCTCCTTCAGAATCGCCTCTCACCGGGGCATGCAAGGGCGATTCTCAGCCTCGAGGATCCAGAGAAACAGAAGGAGCTCTGTCAGATGATCCTCCAGAAAGGGTTATCCGTCAGGCAGGCAGAGGCCCTTGCCCGAAAATGGTCCGGAAAACCCAAAAAGAGACCATCTGAAAAAACTCCAGATGACTTAAAGCTTCAGCTCACAAGCCTCCAGGACTCTCTCCGACGTTATCTTGGGACGAAGGTTCTGATCCATTCCAAGGGGAAAAGAGGAAAGATAGAGATTGAATTTTACTCCCATGAAGATCTGGAAAGAATTGTGGACACAATCCTAAAAAACGCATAGTGCAAGGAGCATAGAGCAAAGGATAAATTTAATAATCCACCTTTTCCCTATGCCCTTTTCTGGATTGGAAAAGGAGCCCATTCATGGTGGGGAAATCATTTTTCACAAAAGGAAGTTCAACCTCTTCCGGGGCAATGGAAGAGATTAGCGCTTTCCTGGGAAAGGAAAGCGTCTTTGAAGGGAAGATGAGTTTTCAAGGGGTTTTTCGATTGGAAGGAAGATTTCAGGGCGAAATCTTTGACAGTGGAATCCTTATTGTTGGGGAGTCTGCAAAGGTCATAGGAAAAATCGGAGTCCATTCCATCATTATCAATGGCCATGTGGAAGGAGAAATTATCGCTCAAGAGAGGGTGGAGATTCATTCCACAGGACAATTCTATGGAACTCTCTATACACCCGTTCTCATTGTGAATGAAGGGGGAATTCTCGAAGGCCAATGCCAGATGAGGAATCGATCTCGGGAAGAGGACCAAGTCCTTCCTTCCCTCATTAAAGGGGAATCTCCCCTATCCTCTTAAAATTTAAAAACAAAAAAATATTGACATCTTGTCGGGGCTGTGTTAATGAAATCCCGTTTTGACCCCTACCCTGTTCATTCTATTAAAAGGAGTCATTTCTGAAGGAGTGGGTCAAACCTCTTCAATTCCTCCTTACGGTGGGTTGGTATGTGGCATTAAGCCTGATCATACCCGTAGGGATTGGCTATTGGCTGGATCGTCCCGAAATGTTCAACAAGCGACCTCTTTTTACCTTCATTGGACTTGGGGTTGGAACCGTGGTGGCCTTCGGGGGTCTGTTGAGAATGCTTCTTCGATATCAGGCAGAAGAAGAAAGATCCAGAAAGGAGAAAGAGAAGAAGGGGGACCAAAACCATGGGTAGCGGGCGATTAAAAATCCTCCTCTTTTTCTTTGTTCCCGTCCTCATCCTATTTATCATCGGTTTGATCTTTGGCCCTTTAGGGTCGAGCTTTTTGGGTAAGGAACCCCCTGCAATTTTCCAAGTTCCCCGCCCCCACGTCTCCCTCCCTGCAGAACCTTTATTCCATTTCGGGAAACTGACGATTACCAACACCCTTCTGGCCTCCTGGTTCACCATGCTCGTTCTGATTCTTCTCTCCATCTTTTTGACCCGAGGGATGAGACTTATTCCTTCACGGCGTCAGGCGATGGCCGAGGCCCTTGTGGAAGGATTGTTAAACTTTGTAGAGAGTGTTGCGGGGAAAAAACATGCCCGGATGATCTTCCCTGGGGTCGCAACGATCTTTATCTATGTCATCTCCAATGCCTACCTTGCCCTTTTACCCTTTTTTGGAACGATTGGATTCTACCATGATCATGAATTTGTCGCCCTCTTTCGCGCGGCCAATACGGATGTGAACGTTCCTCTCTCTATCGCTTTGATGTCTTTCTTTTTCGTCGAAAGTTGGGGAATGAGGGCCATTGGGGTGTTCCACTATCTTGGAGAATTTATCAATGTTCGCCAGTTTCTTCAGGGCTGGAAGGAGCTTTTTACTGGAAGGATTAAGACTGGTCCAATGAATATTGTGTTTGGGGTGATCAATCTTTTTGTGGGGGTTTTGGAGATCTTCAGTCATCTTACCCGGATGCTCAGCTTTACCTTCCGTCTCTTTGGCAATATGACGGCGGGGGAAATTTTGATCCTCGTCTCCTGTTTCCTTATTCCTCTTGTATTTACCATCCCTTTTTACAGCTTAGAATTATTGATCGGTCTGATTCAGGCACTCATCTTCTCCGGTCTCACTTTGGTCTTTGGAACGGTTGCAACGGCTCCTCTCCATGAGGAGTCCGAATAAATTTCACGGAAAGGAGGAAGAAGAATGACACCAGAAGTCATGAAGATGTTAACCATTGGGTTGATCGCCGCCGTTGGATTCTTTGGTCCTGCATTGGCCCTGGGGCTGATTGGATTCTCGGCCATGCAATCCTTAGGTCGGAATCCCGAAGCGCGGGGAGCGATTCTGACCAATATGATCTTGATTGGGGCCCTGGCTGAGGCTATTGGGATCTATGTGTTGATCGTCTGCATCATCTTATCCATGGTCGTCAAATAAGGAGGATCATCATGGGAGAGGGTCTACCAACCAATCTGTTAGTGATTATTATTGCCGTGATGGTATTCGTATTTGGTGTCGCCGGGCTAATTATTGGCCGGGTTCTTCTGGCCGCCTTTTAGCCTTCCCCAGAAGGAATCAAAAAGAGGTCGTTATGGAAGGTTTTGCCAGTTTAGGGATCAATCTACCATTGTTGATCGTCTTTGTGATCAATTTTATCATCCTCTTTGTCCTCCTCCGCCTCTTCTTATATAAACCTGTCCTGAAGATGCTTGATGAGAGAGCCAGAAGAACGAAAGAGGCTATGGAATTGGCTGAAGTGACCCGAAAACAGTACGAAGAGGCCAAGACAGAGGTTCAAAGACAGATCGAGAAGGGACGCCAAGAGGCTCAGGCAATTATTGCTCAGGCCATTCAAACAGGAGAAAGATTGAAGGAGGAAGCCAGACAGGAGGCCTCTCGGCAGGCCCAAGAGATGATTGAACGAACCCGGGAGGAGATGGCAGCCGAACGGGAGAGACTCGTGGAGGATCTTCGAATGGAATTCGTGGAGATCTCCATCGCTGCAGCTGAGAAGGTGATTCGGGAAACCCTGGATCGAGAGAAGCATCGAAAACTTCTTGAAGAAACCTTGAAAGACAGTCTCATCTTTAAAAGAAGTTAAGAGTCCCTATGCCGAGAATCACTTCTGCTAAACGATATGCTCAGGCAGTCTTTGAACTTGCTCAGGAGAGAAATGAACTCGAACTCTGGCAAAAAGGACTCGAGAAGATTTCAGAACTCACCAGGAATGAAGAACTGATCTCTTTTCTTCAAAACCCAAGAATCCCCTATGAGACAAAGAAGAGGGTGTTGGAGTTTCAGTTGGGCGAAATTCTCCCTATGAGTCTCAATCTCGCTCTCCTTCTGGTACATAGAGGACTTCTTCGAATGGCTCCCAGGATTCTTCAACAATTCAATCTCCTCGTTGACGCTTACCACGGAGTTGAACGAGCCAAGGTCACCACCGCTGTTCCCCTCGAAGAACCCGAGAGGGAGGCTCTCTCCCGGCGATTAGAAGAAATGGTCAAACGGAAGGTCCTCGTCGAGGGAGAGGTGGATCCTTCCCTCATCGGAGGCTTTATTGCAAGAGTAGGCGATAAGATCATCGACGCAAGTCTCCGTCATCAATTAGAAGCCTTAAAGCAACGTCTCATAGAGGCGACCCTGTAAAAAGGGGGGTAAAAAATTTCGTTGAGTCAGAATTTCAAGCCAATTTAGAGTAAGAGAGGATTCAACATGGCGACCCGCGAACAAGATATCGTGTCCGTCATCAAAGAACAGATTGAACGTTTCGGAGCCTCCATCTCGGTGACCAATGTAGGAACAGTCATTGAGGTCGGGGATGGAATTGCGAGAATTCATGGCTTAAGTGAAGCGGCCTACAACGAACTCCTTCAGTTTCCTTACGGGATCACCGGGATAGCTTTAAATCTTGAAGAAGATAATGTGGGAGCGGTCATTTTAGGAGATTGCAGCAAGATCAAAGAAGGAGATGAGGTGAGGGCCACAGGGAGGGTCATCGAAGTTCCTGTGGGAGACGAACTCATTGGAAGGGTGGTTAATCCTTTGGGTCAACCCTTAGACGGAAAAGGGCCCATCCGTTCGACCAAAACTCGACCCATTGAAAGGGTGGCCCCGGATGTGACCAAAAGGGAACCTGTAAATACTCCCGTGATGACAGGAATAAAAGCGATCGACAGTATGATCCCGATTGGAAGGGGACAGCGGGAACTCATCATTGGAGATCGTTTTACTGGAAAGTCGGCGATTGTCCTCGATACGATCATCGCCCAGAAAGGACAGAATCTCATCTGTATTTATGTCGCCATTGGACAGAAGACCTCCAAGGTGGCTCAGGCCATTGCAACCCTCGAAAAATATGGAGCCATGGAATACACTATCGTCGTTGAGGCAGATGCTTCGGATCCTGCTCCTCTCCAGTATATTGCTCCCTACGCAGGGTGCGCGATGGGAGAGGAGTTCATGGAACAGGGTAAGGATGCCCTAATTATCTATGATGACCTTTATAAGCACGCCTGGGCCTATCGTCAGCTCTCTCTTCTGCTTCGTCGGCCTCCAGGTCGGGAAGCCTACCCGGGAGATATCTTCTATCTTCATAGCCGACTTCTCGAAAGAGCGGCCAAACTCTCCCAGAAATATGGAGGAGGGTCTCTGACCGCCATCCCCATCATTGAGACCCAACTCGGGGACATTTCAGCCTATATTCCAACAAATGTGATCTCCATCACGGATGGTCAGATCTACCTTGAACCTGACCTCTTTAATGCAGGAATTCGACCGGCCATTAACGTGGGACTCTCCGTCTCCCGTGTGGGAGGGGCAGCCCAGAGGAAGGCGATGAGACAGGTGGCAGGAAGGTTAAGACTCGAGCTGGCCCAGTTCAGAGAGCTTGAGGCCTTTGCCAAATTTGGGAGTGAGGAACTGGATAAAGCCACAAAAGATCAATTAGAACGGGGAAGAAGAATCACCGAGGTTCTCAAACAACCCCAATATACCCCCATGTCTTTAGGGAAACAGGTCTCCATTCTTTATGCGGTGACCAATGGCTATCTCGATGATGTTCCGGTGGATCGGGTCATCTCATGGGAGGAGAATTTTCATCGGTTCATGGAAACCCGTCATCCTGAAATCGAGAAAAGAATCAATCAGGAGATGGAGTTATCCAGAGAGATTGAAGAGGCTTTAAAAGCTGCCATTTTGGAATATAAAAAAGAAGCCGCTTCCTGAGGATATTGGATTATGCCCAGTGTTCAGGCCTTACGTCGACGCATTCGGAGTGTTCAGGGTACCGTGAAGATTTGCCGGGCCATGGAAATGGTCGCTACGGCCAAGATGAGGCGAACCCAACAGCGCGCCCTCGCCGGGCGACCCTATGCTGAAAAGATCCGTCAGGTCATCTCCGACCTTGCCATTGAACCTCGGATCAAAGGGAAAATTCCTCCTCTGCTTGAGAAGAGAGAAGTGAAAAAAATCGCCCTTGTTCATATCGGAACGGACCGTGGACTCTGCGGGGGGCTCAATACCAATCTCAATCGAATCGTAGGGGAATTCATTCTTGAACAGAAAGTCCCTGTAACGGTCATCACGGTGGGACGGAAGGCAAGGACATTTGCTCGCATCTCAAAACTTGACGTGCGGGCAGAGTTTGTGGGGCTCGGGGATCGGGCCACGATGCAGGACACCATGCCCATTTCCAGAGTTGTGATCGACGATTATAGCAGTGGCTATGTGGATCAAGTCTATCTGGCCTATCCAAGATTTGTGAGTACGATGGTTCAGAGACCCACCATCGAAAGCCTGCTCCCTGTGGAGCCAGCCAAGCTCCCACCGGGTCAGATTGCGGAGTATATCTACGAACCCGATCCATTGAGTGTGCTGAACGAACTGCTTCCCCGCTTTGTGGAGATGGAAATCTATCATGCCATTCTCGAATTGATCGCCAGTGAACAGTCAGCCCGGATGGTGGCGATGAGAAATGCCAGCGATAATGCTGAAGAATTGATCAAAAGCCTTACCTTATCTCTCAATAAAGCAAGACAAGAAATGATCACAAAGGAGATTTGTGACATCAGTGGTGGGGCAGAAGCCTTAAAGGGATAAGGAGAAAGGAGTGAGGAATTAAACATGGCAAAAGGGAGAGTTGTTCAAGTCATCGGTACGGTCGTGGACATGGAATTTCCCCAAGATGAACTTCCTGCCATTTATAACGGGGTTGTGATTCCAATGAATGGGAACAGGATTATTGTAGAGGTTCAGGCTCATATCGGGAATAACTGGGTAAGAGGAATCGCCCTTACCTCCACGGATGGCCTGGCCAGAGGGGCTGAGGCAATCGATATGGGTACCCCTATCACCGTCCCAGTGGGAAGAGCCACTTTGGGTCGGCTTTTTAATGTGTTTGGAGAACCCATCGATGGATTGGGTGAGGTAAAGGCAGAAGAACGATGGCCCATTCATCGTCCCCCTCCACCCCTTACAGAACAAGAGACGGTTCCCCAGATGCTGGAGACGGGATTAAAGGTGATGGACCTGATTACCCCTTTTACAAGGGGAGGAAAAATTGGAGCTTATGGAGGGGCAGGGGTAGGAAAGACAGTCATTATCATGGAGCTCATTCGAAACATCGCAGCGGAGCATGGGGGATTCTCTGTCTTTGCGGGAGTGGGTGAAAGGTCTAGAGAAGGAAATGATCTCTGGCTGGAGATGCAGCGTTCAGGAGTTCTGGATAAAACCGTGATGGTCTTCGGGCAGATGAACGAGAGCCCCGGAGTGCGTTCCCGAGTCGCGCTTACAGGAGTCACGATCGCAGAATACTTCAGGGATGTCGAAGGCCAGGATGTCCTGCTCTTTATTGATAATATTTATCGATACGTACTGGCCAATATGGAACTCTCCGCCCTTCTGGGAAGGATGCCCTCGGCCGTGGGTTATCAACCTACCTTAGGAACTGATGTGGGAGAGCTCGAGGAGAGAATCACGACGACGAAAAAAGGCTCCATCACTTCCTTTCAAGCCATCTATGTTCCTGCGGATGATTATAGTGATCCAGGGATTGTAGCCACCTATGGTCATCTCGATGCAGTCATTGCCCTGGAACGATCGATCGCTGAATTAGGAATCTATCCGGCGGTTGATCCCTTGGCTTCCACCTCTCGAATTCTCGATCCTAAGATTGTGGGAGAGGAACATTATCGGGTGGCTCGAGGAGTTCAGGCGACCCTTCAACGATACAAAGAGCTTCAGGATATTATCGCCATTCTGGGGATTGAAGAGCTTAGCGAAGAGGACAAGCTCACAGTTTCCAGGGCAAGGAAGATTCAGAGATTCTGTTCTCAACCATTCCATGTGGCCGAGCATTTTACGGGGACTCCAGGAAGATACGTCCCGATTAAGGAGACCGTAAGGGGGTTCAAGGAGATTCTCGAAGGAAAACATGATGATCTTCCGGAGGCTGCCTTCTACATGGTGGGAACCATTGATGAGGCGGTTGAGAAGGCGAAAAAATTAAGGGGATAAAGATGGCGACTTTCCGCTTAGAGATCGTGACAGCCGAACGAATGGTCTATTCTGACGATGTGGACGCGGTAGTGGCTTGGGGAGTCGAAGGACAATTGGGAATTCTTCCTCACCATGCCCCTCTGATGACCATGCTTCAGCCAGGTGATTTAATGATTAGAAAGAATAAGGAAGAGGAGTATCTCGCCATCAGTGGAGGTTTCCTTGAAGTCCGTCCGGACAAGGTCATCATTCTTGCCGATGCCTGTGAAAGGGCAGATGAAATTGATATTGCTCGAGCCGAGGAGGCCAAACGAAGGGCTCAAGAAACGATGAGGGCTGCTCCTCTAAGCGTTGAGGCCGCAGCCGCTGAAGCGGCTTTGCGTCGATCACTGGCACGATTAAGAGCGGTAGAGAAACGTCGCCGAAAGCCTCCGAGCACTCCTTAATTCCTCTCCTCTATTTTTTTCTTTCATCCAGTTCTAAGGGTTAAGACTATTCTTATCGAAGGGTTTCAAAGAGCTCGCTCACCAAAGAAGAGGCCTCTTTCTCTGGGAGACAGTACCTCATCTCCGTAAACCTCTTTCGAAATCGAGAGATCTCCTGAGCCATGGGTCGATCAAATAAAATAATCTCCTTCATATATTCAGCTAATTGCCGGAAGTCCTCTTCCCCCATTCCAAAACGGGTCATCTCCTGAACCCCCATCCTCAGGCAGCTGGCAGCCGTGAAGGCCTCATCATCAGGTGCAGACTGATAGTTCACAATGATATTGTTCGCCTCCAGTCGATTGGCAAGGAGAGGTCCCTTTCGATACCCAACACGAAGAATCACCTGATGAGTCTCTGTAAAGTCCACTTCCGGATTTCCTTCAACCCTCAATCCCTGATCTTTAAGGGCCCGGGCAAAGGCTTTTGCGTTGGAAATCACGGCTTTCTGATATTCAGACTTGAATGTATTCATCTCATAGGCTGCCATGAGGAGTCCGATGAGTGTCCCAAGGTGATGATTACTCACACTTCCAGGAAAGACCCTTCGGACGATGCTCTCCCAGAGGTCTTCATACTCCGTCCCTTCGGACATATTGCTTCCGATAACTCCTCTCTGGGGGCCAAAGAAGGTCTTATGAGTAGAACCTGTAACAATGTCGGCTCCCTCCAGAAAAGGTTCCTGATAAAACGGTCCGATCAATCCCAAGACATGAGCCATATCATAGAGAAGGATCGGCCTTGGTTTTAAATCCTTTATCATTTCGGCAATCTCTCTCACAGGTTCCCTGTAGATAATCATACTCTTTCCCAACACGATGAGTTCCGGATGGTAAAGGTCCAGAAGTTCCCTCGTTTTATTCAGATCAATTTGATAGAGATCCTCCTTCAATACAGGAAAGGGAATGACCGCGGGCCTCTCGGTAAAAGGATCTATGGCAATAAAATCCTTCAGGGCACCCATGGGCTGGGCGCTGAGATGTCCACCTCTACCAAGATGATGATTCATGACCCTTAGAATCCTTCGGGGTTCACTCTTCCGATCGAGACGGTTCAGAAAATCCATGTACCCACTGAACACAGCGGTATTCGCCATCTGTCCGCTGATCACACGGATCTCCACCTCGGTACATCCTAAAAATTTTTTCATCTCCTCGATCAGAAGACCTTCGACCTCTTCAATCAATTTCGTTCCTTGATAGTAGAAGATTTCCCTTTCCCCGAGTGCCTTCATCATCCGATGTTCCGCATAACGCCCTGAGGGATCGGTGATCGAAAGGAGTCTGACCAGGGGGGAGGGGGTCGTTTCTGAAGGGATAAGATTAATCGTCTCCCTCTGTCTCCACTGATGATTCCGAATGACCCGATGAACGAATTCCTTTGCGGTCTCTTTCAAACTCCCAATAGGGGCATAGATTTTGGGTTTTTTCTCCTGGATCAGAATGGGACGAGCGTAGGGAGGGGCTTCGGCCGCGAGATGCCTCTCCACCACCAATCCTTCAAGGGTTTTCCCCCTCTGCTCAATCTCGATCCTCTCTCCTTCCTCTATTTCTGAATCGATATAGGCCAAGGCGATCGCTCTCATCCTTTTTTCTTCCGTAGGTTCAGATAGAACTCCTTCATCGGTGAATACCCAATAAGGAACCATCGTTCCACTCGTGATGTATCCCGCCTTCCTGCCATGGGAGTAAACTTCATCCCCACTTCTCGCAATCCCTTTCCCGAGGATGGCGACCGGAAGGATTCTCCTTGGGACATACTGTTTCTCTTTGGGAGGAAGAAGGCCTTTCGCAAGTCTCAGCTTCATCTCTTCAAATTGGTGTCTGAGGGCATCTTTCCCAATAAATTCTCCCTTCAAGGGAGAGAAACTAACTCCCAGCAGAGCGGAGGGATTGGCAAAGATAGGAATCTCTCTCCCCTCCTTGTCCAATCCTAACTCATGGCCATAGAGGGGAAGCCCGGCCTCTAATCTTAATGTATCTCTTGCTCCCAATCCTACAGGGACAATCCCCCTCTCTTGACCTACCTCTAAAATTCTTTCCCAGACCCTCCTCATAAAATCCTTTCTCAAGAAAAGTTCAAAACAGACGGGTTCTCCCGTGTACCCGGTCCTTGAAACGGTGACCGTCACTCGAATCCCTTCGATCTCACACACCCTCAACCGATTTCTCCAGGGATCTGGAAGTTTTGCCCGGGTATCGAGAATAATCTTTTCTAACACCTCCTTGCTCTGGGGGCCCTGAAGGGCCAACATTCCCATCTCTTCGGTCTTATCCTCAAGGATAAGGCCTTTATATCGCTTTCGATGATCGAGTAACCATTGCCAGTCTCTTTCATGATTGGCAGCATTAACCACCAGAAGGAATTTCGACTCCGAAGGGAGATTCCCTTCATCCAAACGATAAAGGTAAGCATCGTCGATGGCCCCTCCCCAATCATTCGGAATCATGGTATACTGGGCCATTCCATGCTCTAAGGCAAGCACATTATTGGTGAGGACGCGCTGGAGAAACGAAATAGCCTCTTCTCCATAAATTAAAAATCGGCCCATATGGGAGATGTCGAAGAGTCCACCAAACTTTCTGGTGGCCAGATGCTCTTCAATAATTCCCCGTTTATAACAGATGGGCATCTCCCAGCCCGCAAATTCGACCATCTGTGCTTCATTCTCTTTATGCCAAGAATAGAGAATCGTTTTCTTCAATTCTTTTTCCATTTTTTCACTCCCGTTGTGAGTTTATCCCATTCCATAAGACGAATCAATTTTTATTGACACCTTACTTCTTATTCGATAAACTTTCGGCCAAAAGAATTGGATCTTGGATAACATATTCCTCATATCCCATCAATAACGTAAGGAATAATGGGTGTGAAGGAGGTTTTTACCATGAGAATCGTGATCGTGGGAGGAGGATGGGCAGGTTGTGCTGCATCCCTTGCTTCGAGAAATCAGGGAGCAGAGGTCTATTTAATAGAAAGAACGGATATGCTTTTAGGAACAGGGCTGGTGGGTGGGATCATGAGGAACAATGGCCGTTTTACCGCTGCCGAGGAGATGATTGCCATGGGCGGAGGAGAACTCTTTCAGCTCATTGATAAAAACACCCTCCATCAAGGGATTGAATTTCCTGGCCATTCCCATGCCTCCCTTTATAATGTAGCGACTATGGAACCTCTGGTAAGAAGGTTTCTTCTTAAAAAGGGGATCGAAATTTATTTGACCACAAGGGTGGAAGAGGTGGAGATGGAAGGGACCTCCATCCGTGCGGTCCTCGGTAAGAAGGGAGAGGAAAGAATTCGTTTTGAAGGAGACGCATTTATTGACACCACAGGGACGGCTGGACCTCCTGCCAATTGCACAAGATATGGGAATGGCTGCGTGATGTGTATTCTTCGGTGTCCATCCTTTGGAGGAAGAATCAGTCTAACGGCAAAGGCAGGGATCCAGGAGATCATCGGAAAGAAAGGAAACCAGGTGGGTGCAATGAGTGGCTCCTGTAAACTTTTAAAAGAATCGCTTTCCCGAGAAATCGTGGATACTCTTAATAAGAAGGGGGTTGCGATTATCCCTGTTCCTCCGGAAGTAAGATCCGAAGGGAAACTCTCGATCAAAGCCTGTCAGCAGTATGCCCTCCCAGAATTCGAAGAGAATCTCATTTTATTAGATACGGGCCATGCGAAATTGATGACTCCTTTTTATCCCTTGGAGCTCTTGAGGCAGATTCCAGGATTGGAAAATGCTCGGTATGAAGATCCTTATGCAGGAGGTCTGGGGAATTCGATTCGCTATATCGGAATGGCCCCAAGGGATGAATCGCTCAAGGTCATAGGAGTGGAAAATCTTTTCTGTGCTGGAGAGAAGTCAGGGCTGTTAGTTGGCCACACCGAGGCTATGGTGACAGGAACCCTGGCAGGCTTTAACGCCGTAAGAAAGATTAAAAAAGAAAAGCCCCTTCTTTTTCCTCCTACCCTTGCCGTTGGAGATGTCCTCTCTTACGTCCGAAAGGAGATGGAGAGAGAGGAGGGCCTGGGATATAAGTATACCTTTTCTGGTTCGATCTATTTTGAGCGTATGAAACAGAAAGGTCTCTATTCAATGGATAAGAGAGAGATTGAAAGAAGGGTCGATCAGGCCGGATTAAGCGGAATCTTTTCAAAAAAATAAAAAATTTACAAAGGAGGTGCCCTATGGGAGAACTTACAGCGGCCCATTGGATTTATGCATTATTCGTCATTCTGGTTCTCTTCACGATGGCCATGAGGCGAGAAACCCCTCTGGTCTGTATCATCGGGTCTTTTCTGCTCTCCTGGGTGATCACCGGTAATCTCATCAAAGCGGTACAAGCCATTTTCAATGCCGTGACGGTGGCTTTCAATGAACTCCTCGGGGTAGTCGTCATCATCTCCTTAATTGTCGCTATGGCCAAAATGCTTGAGGAGACAGGACTTGCGGAGATGATGTTTAGACCTATCCAAGGGATGATGAAGTCCCCTAACATTGCCTACTGGGTCATGGGATTCGTCATTATGATTGTAGCCTGGGTGATCTGGCCCTCACCAGCCATTGCCTTAGTGGGAGCACTCCTCTTACCAGGAGCGATTAAAGCCGGCCTTCCTCCGATCAGTGCTGCCATGGCGATCAGCATGTTTGGATATGGCTGTGCCCTGACTACGGATTTTATCATCCAAGGAGCCCCTGGGATCACTTCAAAAGCAGCCAATGTGACAGTTGGGGCGGTCATGGGGAAAAGTCTCCCTATGCTTATTGTATGGGGCATCATTGCTCTGCCTCTCTCCTTTCTCTCTGTCCGAAAGGATATTCGAGCTCAGGAAGGAAAACCTGTAGAATGGGCCCCCTTTGAAATTCCTCCGGAGGCCAAGGCAGAGATGGAGAAATGGAGAAAGGCTGCTCCAACCTTTAAAAAATATGTTCTCTGGATCATTGCCCTTCTCTTTGCCTTCGATATCGTGGCTATGCTCGGCTTTAAACTTCGAGGAGGGGATGCTACCGCTCTTTTAGGAGGAACGGTTGGGCTCATCATGGTGATTGTGGGTTTTGGAGTCTACGGAAAAGAGGGATTTGAGAAGCTTTCGACCCATGCTCGAGCGGGTTTTATGTTTGGAGTCCGAATCTTTGCCCCTGTCTTTCTGATCGCAAGCTTCTTCTTCATGGGTTCTCCAGGAACGGCAAAAGCGATTTTCGGAGAAGGGGCAAAAGGGCTTCTTTTTGATCTGGGTCAAGCCCTTGCCAATACCGTTCCCTTAAGTAAAATTCCTGTGGCAATTGTACAAGCCATTGTGGGAGGAATTACAGGCCTCGACGGGTCGGGATTTTCTGGACTTCCCCTGGTGGGAACCCTCGCTCAAGCCTTGGGAGGACCAACGAAACTGGATATTGCAACGCTGGGGGCACTGGGGCAATACTTTGCGGTTGCAGTGGGTGGAGGGTGTATTATTCCCTGGGCGGTTATTCCTGCAGCCGCTATAACGGGAACGGATCCAGTTGAGATTGCGAGGCGAAATCTCATCCCCACCCTTTTAGGATTTGTAGGGGTCCTTATCGTAGCCATCTTGATGCTCTAATCTTTACTCCAATCTCCCTTCTAAGCGGAGTCGGGTCAAGAGTTCCTGAATCTTGGGCAGTGCCTCGAGGGTGGCCTTCTCCCCCTCAAGGATGGCCTCATGTCTTTTTGAAAAATCGGCTGATCCAATAAACCCTACCCGCGGTCGAATCACAATATCTGCCTGAGCAAGCTGTATGGAGGCGAGTTTTGAATACATAATATTGATGGACTGAAGAATGGTCTCGATGGTGTGTCCAGGAGGATGACGTTCCGAACTCGCAGAGATATCTACGGCAATCACTACCTCGGCACCTAATCGTCTGGCCGCCTCGACAGCGACCGGACTCACCACCCCTCCATCTACATAGACCTTTTCTCCTATTTTTACGGGTTTAAATACACCGGGAATCGAACAACTTGCCCTTACGGCCTGCCCTGTATTTCCTTTTCCAAAGACCACTTCCTGACCGCTCTGGATCTCTGTCGCGACAGCATAGAAAGGAATCTTCAGTTTTTCCATCGGGGTGTTTTTCAACATCCGATTCACAAACTCTTCCAGTTTTTCCCCTTTGATGAATCCATTTTCAGGAAGGGTAAGATCTACAATATCCTTCTGTTCAATGGCGAAGGAGAGTTTTTGAATCTCATAGGCGTTCATTCCGGAGGCATAGAGAGCCCCAACCACACTTCCCACACTTGTTCCAACGATCATATGGATCGGGATCCGGTGAGTTTCAAGAATCTTCAAGACCCCTACATGGGCAAACCCCTTTGAAGCACCCGCCCCGAGGACCAAGGCAATCTTCGCAGGCTTTGGAGGGGGAAGAGAGGGTTCCGAAATAATGGGAGGAGCCGGTTCCTTAATGGTGCAGGAAATGAGGAAAAAGAGACACATAGAATTAAAAAGCCATCTCCAAAAAATCATTTTCTCCTCACCTCCTCGAAAAGGATATTGGATCCAACGTCTTTTATGGATGCACCATCTGACTCTCAAACATTCTGAATGCATGAAAGGAACTTCTCACAAAGGGTCCTGAAGCCACAGCTTTAAATCCCATCCCTTCTCCAATCCTCTTAAACTCCTCAAATTCTTCTGGACGAATATACCGTTCCACTGGCAAACGATCCGCTTGAGGTTGAAGATACTGACCGATTGTCAAAAAATCACATCCCACCTCTCTCAGCTGCCCCATGAGCTCCAAAACCTCTTCGTGACTCTCCCCCAATCCCACCATAAATCCTGATTTGGTTAGAATCTTTTTATCCCACTCTTTTACCTTTTTTAATAATTCCATCGATCGCCTAAAACTGGCCTGAGGTCTCACTCTGGGATAGAGTCGAGCAACGGTCTCTACATTATGGTTAAGCACTTCGGGGCCTTCCTTCAAGACAATTTCTAAGGAAGAGGGTTCCCCTTGAAAATCAGGGATCAGCACTTCAATTTTGATTTTCGGGTCAAGGGCTCGAATCGATCGGATGGTGCGGGCAAAATGAGAGGCCCCACCATCAGGAAGATCATCCCGGCTGACAGAGGTGATCACCACATATTGAAGATTCAGACGCCTTACCGCAAGAGCCACTTTCTGAGGCTCCTCTTCAGAAGGGGGAAGTGGTACCCCGTGTTTCACCGAACAAAACCCACAATTTCTTGTACAGATATCTCCCAGAATAAGAAAGGTAGCTGTCCCCTCGGAAAAGCATTCCCCAAGATTGGGGCAGCGTGCCTCATCGCATACCGTATGAAGGCCTAACTCTTCCAAAACAGATCTCACCTTCATGAGGTCCGAGACCGGAGGAATCCTCTTTTTAAGCCACTGAGGTTTTCTCATCCTCTCTCCTCTACGGCCTCCCTCTAAAGGGCTTGGGAAGATGAATAGCCAACCCATCCACATCGAGGCAGGCCTCTCGAAGTGCCTCGGGGAGGGTTGGATGGGCCTGGATGAATCGCGTAAATTCTCCTAACTTACCTCCGATCATGGTTAAAGCCACGGAGGCAAGGATGTTTGCATCTGGCCCGAGGATATGAATGCCTAAGATCGTATCCTCCTTCTGGCTTGCGATTACCTTGATCCACCCCTCAGGTTCTGCGGAAAGAATGGCTTTTGGATTTGATCGAAAGGGAAATCGCCCAATCTTGATCGGGCCCCTTTCTTTTGCTTCTTTCTCGGTAAGACCCACTGAGGCGATCTCTGGATAAGAAAAGATGCAGAGAGGAATTAAAGGCTTCTTCCACTGTCGCTTGAATCCCATGACATTTTCCGAAGCCAATACACCCTGCGCCATAGCGATAGGGGCAAGCATCGTCTCCCCAATCGCATCACCTATGGCGTAAACGTTGGGTAAGGTTGTCTCCAGATAGGAGTTTACTTTAATTCCTTCGGGAGTATTTTCAATCCCTGCTTGGGTGAGATCAGAAGTTATATTTGGGATCCTCCCTACAGCCAAAAGAACCTTCTCACAAGAAAGGCCCATCTTTCCCTTAGGTGTATCTATTTTCAGCTCAAGCCCTGTTCCTTCCTTCCGAACCTCTTCCACCGAAGAGTTTGTAAAAATTTGAATCCCTTCCTTTTCAAAAATCCTTCGAAGATTCCGAACTCCCTCTTCTTCAATCCCAGGAAGGATATTGTCCAGAATCTCTACGATGGTAACCTTTGACCCTAATGTATGAAAGAAGGTAGCTAACTCCACTCCGATATAGCCCCCTCCAACAATCACCATTTCTTGCGGAACCTCTCTTAGCTCGAGGGCTTCATCACTCGTAATAATCTTTTCTCGATCGGGTGAGAGATGAGGAATACTTCTTGAGACGGAGCCCGGGGCCAGAAGAATCGCATCTGCCTCAAGGATCTCCCTCTCATTCCTCCCTTTTATAATCTCCACTCGCTTGGAATTTAAAAGATGGGCCTCTCCTTGAATGACCTTCACTCGATAGGAACTCAATAAGAACTCAATTCCTTTTACCAATTCATCGACCACCCTTTCTTTTCTCTTTATCATGGATCGAAGAAGGCCTGAGGGATTGAGGGGCTCATATCTAAAGACCGGAGAATTTTTAAGACTCCTGAGCAGTTTAGCATCCTGAAGAAGTGCCTTGGTTGGGATACAACCTCGATTCAGGCATGTCCCTCCAATCCTATCTTTTTCGACCAGAGTGACTCTTGCCCCCAGTTGAGCGGCTCGAATGGCAGCCACGTATCCCCCGGGACCACCTCCAATCACAACGATTTGTTTTGAATCCATTTTATTTTCAATCTTCCTTTAATTGAATGGCTAAAGGGGACTCAAGGATTCCAGGGTTCAAGTGGAAAGTGAAAGGATTTAAAGAATCTCCTCTAAGGTCTTCCCCTCCCATTCTCTTCGAAAAATCTCTTTAAAATGAAACAAGATCCTTTCCACTAATAGGCTCCTTGGAATCTTTCTTCCCAGAATCTCTTCCATCGAGGTCATCTTGACTCCCTTAAGACCGCAGGGGTAAATCAAATCAAAATATTTAAGTTCCGTCTGATAATTCAATGCAAACCCGTGGAAAGAGACCCAGCGCTGAATGGCTATTCCAATCGAGGCAATCTTTTTATCCTGAACCCATACCCCTCGATTCCGAGCATCCCTTCTTCCCTCGATCCCGAACTCTCGAAGGGTTCGGATGATGATTTCCTCGAGTTCATCTACGTATTGAGCGACTCGAAATCCATACTCTTTTAAATTTAGGATGGGGTAGCCTATGAGCTGTCCAGGACCGTGATAGGTCACCTCTCCTCCTCTTTCAACCTGAAAAAGAGGAATCCCCTTCTCTTTAAGAACTTCAGGGGAGGCGAGAAGGGATGAACGATCCCCTCTCCTTCCAAGAGTGATGACATGTGGATGCTCCAGAATTAAGAGGAGATCCGGGAGTCTCTCTTCCACCCTCTCCGACCAGAGATGATGTTGGAGATCCCAGGCTTTTTTATAATCAATGAGACCCAGGTCTATAATATACCCTTTCTTATTCACAAAGAAATCCAAAATTCAAAATCCGAATCTCTAAATTCGAAATAACATCTAATGGATTCGAAATTCGGATTTCGTGCTTTGAGTTTTATTGTTCAGGATTCCATTTCAATTTTGGCTTTCTCGCGGCCAAGACCTCATCGAGCCTTCTGACCTTAACTCTCTGTGGAGCCTGACGGAGAAGATCCGGGCTCTCCTCAGCTTCTTTTGCAATAAGAATCATCGTCTCGATAAATCGATCCAGTTCATCCTTACTCTCAGTCTCTGTCGGCTCGATCATCAATGCCCCTTTGACGACTAAAGGGAAGTAGATGGTGGGAGGATGAAATCCATAATCGATGAGCCTTTTAGCAATATCCAGGGTGGTGACGTGGTTCTTCTCTTGAAAACGATCCGTAAAGACACATTCATGCATACAGGCCCGATCATAAGGAAGGTAGTAATGGTTCTTTAATTTTTTCATCAAATAATTGGCATTGAGTACAGCCATCTCGCTTACCCTCCTCAACCCTTCTCCTCCCATCGAGAGGATATACGCATAGGCCTTCAGCATGACCCCAACATTCCCATAGAAGGCCCGCATCTTCCCTATCGTTTTAGGCCGGTCCCAATTCAGATAATACCTCTCTCCCTCATGCTCAATGACCGGAATCGGAAGGTATGGGGCCAACTCCTTTTTAACAGCCACCGGACCGGCTCCTGGACCTCCTCCCCCGTGGGGAGTGGAGAACGTCTTATGGAGATTGAGATGAACCACATCCACTCCAAGATCCCCCAATTTCACGATTCCCATCAGGGCATTCAGATTTGCTCCATCACAGTATACAAAGCCCCCCCTTTGATGGACAATCTCAGAGATCTCCCCCAGTTCCTCTTCAAAAAGACCCAGGGTGTTGGGATTGGTAACCATGAGGGCAGCGACGTCATCATTCATCTGTTCCTCGACCTGTTTCCGACTCAGGATCCCTCTCTCATCCGACTTAATCCCCACCATCTGAAAGGAGGCAAAAGTGGAGGAGGCACAGTTGGTTCCATGAGCTGTATCGGGAACGAGGACCTTCCCTCTTCTCTCTCCTCGATCACGAAGACAGGCTCGGATCATCATTAATCCCGCGAGCTCTCCATGAGCCCCTGCTGCGGGTTGAAGTGTTGCAGCATCCATCCCTGTAATCTCGGCCAGAAAACTTTCGAGTTCATGCATGATCCTGAGAATTCCCTGACAGAGCTCCTCGGGAGTATAGGGATGAAGTTTTGAAAAGCCAGGAAGTTTTGCAATCTCTTCATTCACCTTTGGATTATACTTCATCGTGCAGGAACCAAGAGGATAGAGGCCACTGTCCACCCCGTAGTTCCATTGGGAGAGACGCGTAAAATGACGAACCACCTCCACTTCACTCAATTGGGGGAATCCGTCTAACCCCTCCCGTAGAAGATGAGAAGGAATGAGCTCTTTGGGGCTCACTTCATCCACATCCCATTTGGGCAAGGAACATCCTCTTCTTCCCTTTTTCCCCCTCTCAAAAATGAGAGGCTCCTCTTGAATTAAGCCAGTCTCTTTTATTCTCGTCATCCTCTCATTCCCTTCCCCTTCTCATCCATACCCTTTACCCCATCGCCTTTTCTAAAAGTTCGGCCCACTTCTCAATCTCTTCTCTCCTGTTCATCTCAGTCACTGTCACCAATAGATGGTTTCTCAACTCAGGATAAAACCGGGTGAGCGGGAGTCCACCCAGAATCCTCTCCCTCTTGAGTTTTTCCAATATCTCTTCAACCTCTCCCTCTAATTCTAAAACAAATTCATTAAAAGTGGGGGAGGCAAATGGAATCCGACAACCTCGAATCTCGGAGGCCAAGCTCTTGGCATATTCTGTT
>JBDOIB010000250.1:0-27369 GCA_041082155.1 Thermodesulfobacteriota bacterium
AATTGATTTCAAATTAAGGATATGTTGTCATGCCTTTTATTGGGGCTTAAATAACGGATAATCGAAAGAATTGATAGGCATTGAGAGTGGTCTGCTGGATGACCCTCTCTGATTCCAATCCCTTGAGCCATCTCACCTGCTCCATCGTAATCCTTACATCTTTGGGTCTCGATTCCACTCCCTGATAAGAAACAGGAGTATCTGTTTCTAAAAGAATCCGATCTAAGGGAGCTCTTTTAATCGCTTCTTGATGAGGAGGACTGTAAGCTAAGGCGGGGGTGGCAGAAATGAAATAACCCCTCTCTAAAATTTCGTTCAGAACATCAATAGGACCGGAATACCAGTGAAAAACGGCCCGACGAATCTTTTTGTCTGAGACCATTTTTAGGGCTTGTCGATGAGAAAATCGACAGTGAACAATAATCGGTTTATCAAACTCTCCTGCAATATCCAAGAGCTCGTCAAACACTTGATGCTGAATCTCTCTTTTTATTTTTGTCCTATAATCCAGGCCAATCTCTCCTAAGGCGATACAATCCTTCACATGAGTTCGAATGAATAAAAGATTATTCTCCACCTCTTCCTCCACGATCTCCCAAGGATGATATCCGATCGCAGGATAAACAAATTTTTGATAGGCACGACTGATCTCCAGGGTTCTTGCGTTGGATTCCATTTCACTTCCTACCGCAATAATTTCCCCAACCCCGTTTTCTCTAGCCTCTTCGAGAGATTGGGAAAGATCTTTCAACTCTGCTAAGTGGGCATGCGTATCCATCAATAATATCTTTTCCATTTTTGATTGACGAATGTTAAGATCTTTGATATGAACATATTAACCTATTTCAATATTGGAAGTCTATCTAAACCGAGATCCATCGGAGCTTTTGGTCTAAATCTGTTTTTATTCTTTATTTAAGATTTTAGCCACCTTTAAAATTGTCCCTAAAAAAGGAGGCCCAGCGATGATGACCCGAAAAGAATTTCTCGAACAGGTGATGAAGATGGCCAATCTTAAAGATTTAAAACAAGCAGACGATGCCACTCGGGCTGTGATTTCGTTAACAAAACTAATCATCGGTCCTAAACTTTCACAGAAGATTGCTAAAGTCTCTCCTCCGGATCTTCGAGAGGGATGGGAAGCCATAAAACCAGCCTATCCTAACAGACCCATTAAAATTATCACAGGGCCTGGAGGAGAGGATGCGGATATCCGTGAGATGATTCCCTATCTTCAAAAACATCTTGGAGTAGAAATCAAAGTGGAACACATCGCTGGATTTTGGGGAAAAATCCCATTCGAAAAATTTCAGGAAATGGAGCCTGACGGTTATACCTTAATAAGTTACACATTTCCGAGAAGTATGATCATCGAACATATGGGAGAGACTCATTTCAGGACGAGACAGTTCACCTCCATCTTTGCCTGGTCTTCAGGAAACCAATTCTTAGTGGTCCCTTCAGGCACCTTTCAGACGTTTGAAGACTTTTTAAAAGAGGCAAAGAGCCGGACTCTCTCCGGAGCTATTCCTATTAAAGGTGGGATTAGTCATATTGCCGGGTTGTTATTAGCCGATGGATTAGGAATCCAGGTCCATTGGATTCCTTATGGAGGATTAACTCCAAGTATCGCTGCTTTATCTCGAAGAGAGGTAGATTTTACGATTTCTTTAGCAGTGGCACTCACTTCTTGGGTGAAGGCGGGGAAAATAAATATCCTGGCCATGCTTCCTGATAAGACTGGAGGAAGAAGCCCTTATTTCAGGAATATCCCAACCCTTAAGGAATTGGGTTACGATATTCCAACCATCACCACCCGTCATGTTCTCGAGGCTCCCCCCTCTACCCCCTCCCATGTGGTAAAGGTGTTAGAGGAGGCTTTAAGCAAGGTCATCCGGGAACCTTCTTATATAGAATGGACGCGGAAGAACTTTGTCCTTATTGATCCTCTGGACGCCCAAAGCTTTTTCAAGGAGAAGGAGGAGGCTTATTCCTACATAGAAAAGATTAAAGAAAAACTCAAGGAGGAATAGGTAAAACTTTTCTGGAGGGTTGGCTCCATTAAGAGTCTTCCGATGGATTTCCCATCGCCTTCTCTAAGAGTTCTGCAATGTCATAGACTTTAACGGAATCTTCTTTTCCTCTGGCCTTGAGGCCATCTTCAAGCATGGTCAGGCAGTAAGGACAGGCTGTCGCAATCACCTGAGGATTCAAGGTGAGTGCTTGATCCACCCGCATTTCGTTGATTCGTTTTCCAAGATGTTCTTCCATCCACATCCTTCCGCCTCCACCGCCGCAGCAGAAACTTCGATCAAATGAACGTTCCATCTCTTTTAAAGTGACCCCTGGAATAGCTTTCAACAGTTCTCTCTGAGGTTCGTAGATTTGATTATACCGCCCGAGATAACAGGAGTCGTGATACGTCACGGTTAAAGGAGAGCCTTGATGAAAAACCAGCTTCTTTTGGTCAAGAAGGGTTTTCAGAAATTCGGTCTGATGAAGGACTTCGAAATGCCCCCCAAACTGAGGATATTCATTTTTCAACGTATTATAACAGTGGGGACAGGTGGTAAGGATCTTCTTAATATTATAGCGTTCGAAGGTTTCCAGGTTCTTCTCCACGAGCATATAGTAAAGATACTCATTACCAATTCTTCTGGCAGGATCTCCGCAACATCCTTCTTCCGGGCCCAGGATGCCAAATGAAACTCCAGCTCGCTTTAGAATCTTGACCATCGAGATGGCCACTTTTTTATTCCGATCATCAAATCCTTTAAAGCATCCTGGGAAATAGAGCCACTCCACCTCAGATTGTTCAGCTAAGGTCTTCACCCCAAGGGCCTGCGCCCAATCGGCCCTCTGACTCTTCTCCACTCCCCAAGGATTGCTCTTTCTTTCCATTGCCCGAAAGACTTCCCTGATTTCATTTGGATACTGACTCTCCATGAGAACCTTGCTCCGTCTCATTTCTATAATCTTGTCGAAACACGAGATATAGACCGGGCACTGTTCATAACAGTTAAGACAGGCCGTACAGGACCACAGGGTATCTTCTGAAACGATCTCTCCTACCAAGGGGGTGGGTTCAGTTTCTGCGGGTCGATCCCCAGGGATCAGGGTTCCCCCCTGAGTCAAAAGATGGCTCTTTAAGTCTTGGATCACCTTTTTGGGATTGAGGGGTTTTTCACTCAGATGAGCCGGGCAGTTATCCTGACATCTCCCGCATCGGGTACAGGCCTCCAGATCCAGAAGCTGTTTCCAAGTAAACTCTCTGATTTCTGTCACTCCATAGGTTTCTGCTTCCTCGAAATTGGGAATGGGCCTTACAGCTCCTTTGGGAGTCAAAGGCCGATAAAATACATTGAGGGTAGATAGAAAGATATGTTCGAGAGATGAACGGCTCAGAACGATATACCCGAATAGAATCAACGCGGGAATTCCATGAATCAATACTCGATGCCAGAGGAGAAGTTCATTCAATGGTTCAGAGGATAGAATGAGGATGAAAGGATTTAAAAGGGAGCTTATAGGGGCCCAGGAGAACGATTCGTGCTGGAGGTGTCCGCCCCCGAGAACCATTCGATAGCTTTTGATGAGGTATCCAGTGAAAATAATTAAAAAGGCCCATAAATATTTTAGATGATCATCAGGCTTGGAATCGAGTCTTTCGGGTCTGACGATAAACCGCCGGATGACAGCCATCAGGGCTCCAAGAAGGATGATCCCGCCCCCGATCTCGGAGATGAACGAGGCATAGAGGTAAATAGATTGAGGAGGCGCGGTCCACCCCGTGAGTGGAGAAAAGAGACGAATCCCTTTTCCAATAAAAAGGAGAAGAGTCCCCCAGAAGATAAGGAAATGCATTATTCCGGGATAACCTTCTCTCCAGAAACGGGCATGACCCAATACGACTTTGATTACGGTTTTGATCCTCTCAGGGATTTGTCCTGAACAATCTTCGTCCTTTCCAATCCTCCACAGCCGAAGATGTTGCTCGCGAAAGGTATAAACAAAAAGAGCAGCCAGTCCGATCAGAAGGATGAAGAAAGCCACACTTACAGGATAAAGAACATTCATGAGGTAAATATTCTGTTTTGTCCAAAAGGAATTAGACTGGGCAGAAGTCATTGAAGGCAGCAGAAGAATATGAAGCTTGGGGTAAAAAAGAGTTAAGTGGGCCACAAAGAAGGCAGAAATGGCAATCCCGACCATCCTGAGGGCCCATCGGATGAAACGGTCGTATTTCTGTCGAAAGCCAAGATCCAGGAGGGTCAGCCGAAGAGCTAAAAAAAGGCAATAGATGATTCCGATAAGAATCAAGACTTCTATGAGGATAGCTACGGGCCTCAAATCTTCTCCTCCCTATTCGATCTCAAGATCCTTCTTTTATCCTTTCTTCAGGAAGAATCTCCAGATATCTTAAGCCAAGGACAAACAGTAAAGCCACAAACGCGACAATACTCAAACTAAGCAAACTCTCCCAGAAAGTGATTGGGAAGATTCCTGGTTCTCCCCATGGTCCTTCAATCTTCCCCGGGAAGAAAGGCTGGGGATGGGCTGTTCCCGGGATGACCAGTGCTGCCCGCTCCCCAAAGACTCCAAGGACAACGGAGAGGGAGGCCATGATAATCCATCGAATGCTCTTCTTTGTTTTTGGATAGGTAAGAAGAAATAGTGGAAAACCAATCCCCATTCCAATTTGAAACACCCAGAAGATCCACCAATAGTCTCCCGTAAATAAGTAAAGCGTGGCCTCGCGGTTTGGAAAGTAGAGATGAGTCAATTTATCGACAAATACGGTGATTAAAAGAATGAGAATGATACTCATCAGGAGTCTCGCAAGGGAGAAGATTAATTCCTCTTGGATCACCCTGCGGGTCAGTTTAAAAGTCATCACGGTGATCAAAATGATCAATGAGGTCCCAGAGGTGAGGGCGGCCATTAAGAACTCAAAAGGTTTAATGGGTGAGAAAAAGATCTCACGGTTCCCAATGAGTCCAAAGATAGCTCCTGTCCCCATATGAACAGCGATCGCCCAAAGGACATCGATGGTACCAATCATCGCTGCCAACTTCTTCTTCCCTTCAAAGATGAGCCAAAGATAGATGAGCATGAGGGTGATATATCCGGTGTAGAAAATCGAATTGATGGCAAATAGGGAACTCATATTATTGAGATAGAAGTACATAAAAAGACGCCATGCCTTCTCAGGTCTTCCCAGATCGACCATCACAAAGACCATCGCTCCTACCATCAGGAGAATTCCCATAAAAACGGCCAATCGTCCAATGGGTTCATAGGTCTCTCGCCTAAAGACATAACTGAGGGATGAAATAATAATCGCTCCTGCACTCAGGCCGATGAAGTAGATGTAAAAGGTGATGAGTTGCCCCCAGGGAATGATATTACTGACCCCCCACACCTGCTGTCCTTTAAGATAGGCCATCAAGAAACTTGTGATAAACGCCCCCACCATTATCCCTAAAAAGACGATCAGAAGTTTATAACTCCTTGAAGTTCCTTCAATGGTGGAATATTTCATCTCCATCTATGAATCCTTTACCTTGAGAGATAGATCACCTTGGGATGGGTAGAGAGCTCCTCCCGCAATCGGAACGAAGCCCGTGAGGCCAGTAGCTTAGAGATTGGACTTTGAGGATCATCCAGATCTCCGAAGGTTCTTGCTTGAGAGGGGCAGGCCTCCACACAAGCTGGAACCACCTCTATTCCAATCTTTTTTCCCTCTTTGAGGCCCTGATCAATTCGATGGAAACAGAAGGTACACTTTTCAACCACCCCCTGAGTTCGAGTGGGAAAGGGCCAGGGTTCCCGGGATTTCCGATCCGGAGGTTCATCCTGCCGATGATAGGGTTTTTCCTCCTGAACTTTATAGTTAAAGCTTCTTGCTCCGTAAGGACAGGCCACCATGCAGTATTTACACCCAATGCATCTTCGATAGTATTGCATGACAATCCCATCTTCTCGTCGAAAGGTCGCCTTTGCAGGGCAAACGGTCACACAGGGAGGATGATCACATTGCATGCAGGGCATGGGAAGAAGCTCAGTTCGGACATGGGGGTATCTTCCCCTCGTCACAGCAATCATTTTATGCCAGAAAATCTCTCTTCGTCTTCTTTGTTCCTCAGGAGATCCATGAGGAACATTATTCTCCTCTTTACAGGCCACTACGCAGGCCTGACATCCAACACATTTATCTAAATCAATGACCATTCCCCACTTTGGCATCCTCTACCTCATCTCTTTCCCTCTGACTCTTTCCTCCCTTTAAGAATGGGGTGAAAATATAAAAAATTTTTAATAGCCTTATTGAGATTAAGCTTTATAAATCTTAACTCGTGTATTGAAAAAGGCCGATTGCCCACTTATACGGTCAAAATCTACCCCAATGACCTCGTTGGGGTTGCACCCAATTCCTTTCTGCCATCTCCCATAGGAGATGTGACCCTGCCCTGAAGGAATACACACCAGACCCGGGGGAACTCCCTCAGAAATCTTTACAAAACTCTGAATTCTCCCAAAAGGGGACTCGATCCAGATTCTATCCTGATCCTTTAAATTTAGCCCTTTTGCCGTCTCGGGATTCATCTCTACCGGGCTTGCCCATCCCACTCCCTGCATAGGAAGGAAAATCTCTTGAGCCCATGGATAATTCTGACTCCCATTCTCAAACGTCAGGAGGGGCTGATAAGGGAAAAGGATGAATGGATACTGTTTCTCATCCCCTAACCAATTCACCTTTGTATAATGAGGCCAAAGGGGCCTTTCTTGACTGCTCCCCTTTTTTCTCTCGTTCTGGAGAATTTTTAGGTTTCCCGAAACAAATTCAAATCTTCTCGAGGGAGTCTGAAAAATTTGGGAATACTTTCTATATTCGTACCTTTCTCCTCTCCAGACCCCCTTCTTTAAAAATTCCTCCCATGGAAGCATTGAAGAGCTTCTCCATCGGACAAACTCTTCTGTCGAATTTCCTATTATTTTGAATGTTTTTGAAACAACACCAGGCATTCTCTCCGTTATGAGACAGAGGATCTCCCCGATCGATTTAGATTCTCCCATGGGTTTGACCACAGGCTGTTTAATCCTCACCTCAACCACACCCGCCCCTGGAGAAGAATGTTCATATCCCCATTCCTCGAGATAGGTGGTCGAAGGAAGAAGGATATCTGCAAACATAGCCATTTCACTCATAAAGGGAGCAATATGAACAAAGAAAGGAATCTTCCGAAGGGCCTCTTCCCATGCCCCTGCTCCAGGAGCGGTCATAATGAAATTACTATTGAACCCGATCGCCATTTCGATGGGATAAGGTTTTCCTTCTATGAGAGACCTCGGGATCTGATTCGTGACCATTTGGGCGGCTGGAAAAAATTCGGTCTTCCTAAAATCGATAGGCACCTGTGCGAACCCTTTTCGGCTGATCTCATCCCTTTCTATCTTTGGAATAGTCCGATATCCTGGGAACTCCTGATAGAGAACTCCTCCAGGGATATCAATGCTTCCCACTAATGCATTTAAACAATAGATGGCATAACTTACATAAGAGCCTGCGGGCCAGGCAAGGGCTCCTTTCCCTGCAATGGCCAACGCGGGTCGGGTTTGGGCGAACTCCCTTGCCACTCGATAAATGGTTTCCGTAGGAATTCCCGTGATATTTGAAACTGTCTCGGGCTTATAATCTTTAAGAACGATTTCACGGTACTGGTCAAAGCCGGTAGTCCATTTATTAATAAATTCATGATCAAAGAGGCCCTCTTTAAGAATGACGTGGGCAATTCCCATCGCCAGTGCAGCATCTGTCCCTGGGTGGATTGGAATCCATTCATCCGATTTGGAAGCGGTGAGCGAGTATCTGGGTTGGATGTCGACCACCTTTGTTCGGATAGGTCTCTCCCGTCGCATTTTGCCCCATTTTCTTAACCATCGAGCGACCGGAGGAGTCGATTCAAGAAGATCCGCTCCAAATGAAATAATATAATGGGTATGATCCAGATCATAAACGAATGGCTCAAAACGTCCGTCTGCCATCCAGTGACCTACTCTCTCCGCCCCATCCTCCAACCCCTCGCCAGAAATCAGATTGGGTGTACCGTAGGCCTCTGCAAATATTAAAAGGAGGTCTTCATGACACCTCGAGTTCAATCCCGAAAAGAGCAGAAGACGGTGGGGAGCCTGCGCTTCCCGGAGGCTCCGTAGTTTTCGGGTAATCTCTTCTATGGCCTGATCCCAGGAGATGGGTTTCCATTGGGGATCAATTCCCATTCCCTTCTTTTGCTGAGACCTCTTTAGAGGAGTAAAAATCCTCTCTGGATCGTAAAGCACCTGAAGGCCAATGTGTCCCCGAGGACAGATCTGGCCTTCCGAAACGATAGAGAAGCGATTTCCCTTGATCTGGACGACCCTTCCATTCTGCACCTTCACGATTATTCCGCAACGGGCAGAACAATTCATACAGGAGGTTGGAATCCATCTTCCTTCCGATCCTGAAGGAATGGATTGGGTTGCAAAGGCTACCGGAGAGGGCCTATTTATCCCGAAGGCAGTTGCAGAAAGTCCGGTGAGGGCAGTGAGTTTCAGAAACCTCCTACGAGTAAGGCCTAAACCATTCCCCTTGGTTTGTTTTACCTCTGAAAGACCATCCCCTGAATCCTTTTTTGTTCCCATACTTATTCCCGCTGATCTTAAAGATCAAATTTAATGGTAAACCAAACTGAAGATTTACAGATAGAAAATGGACTGTTTTTATAAAAAATCCAAGACCCTTTTGTCAATAGGATCTCTGTTTTTTTAAGCTGAACGTTGTTCTCTAAATTTCTCGATCAGGGCCGGTAGCACTTCTTTATAATCTGCAACGATTCCAAAATGGGCAACATTAAAGATATTGGCCTCAGGGTCTTTATTAATAGCCACGATACATTTGGATCCTAAACAGCCCACGATATGGGACATAGCCCCTGAGAGGGCCACAGCGATATAAAGCTTGGGGCTGACGACCTTTCCGCTTTGACCTATCTGTCGGGTTACTGGAACCCACCCTTCATCGCAAGCCCTTCGGGTCGCTCCCACTGTTCCACCCAGCAGACGAGCCAGTTCCCATAGCATCTCAAAGTTTTTGGCACTCCCAATCCCATGGCCGCCGCTGACCACCACCTCTGCATCCTCTAACTTCACCCCTTCGACTTCTTCTTTGATTCGATCAATGACTTTTGCTTTGATGATAGAAGGATCGACCTTCTCTTCGACCGGAATGATTTGTCCCTGTCTCGAATCATCTCTCTGCGCAGGTGGGAAAACCTTGTTTCTTACAGTCGCCATTTGAGGTCGAGCAGATTTTGAGATGACCTTTGCATAGGCATTCCCCCCGAAAATAGGTCTCGTTGAAACTAAGAGTTTGGATGAGGGATCGATAGACAGATCCACCGCATCCATCGCCAATCCCCCTCTTAATCGGCCATTCAAACGGGGAGCTAAATCACAACCCATATCGGTATGACCCAGGAGGAAAATGGAGGGGAGAATTTTCTTTGAAAAATCTCCTATCCATTGAGTATAGACATCTGAATTGTATTCATCAAAGAGGGGATCCTCTGCCACATAGACTTTATCAGCTCCATAAGCAATCGCCTCTTGAGCGAGGGCTCCTGCTTTTCCTCCCATTAACAATACGCTTAATTCTTCACCCAATTCATTGGCAAGTTTTCTTCCGATCCCGAGAAGTTCTACCGTAATCGGGGCTAATTTCCCTTCCGTGATCTCACCCAAAACCATCACACCTTTGGACTGACTCATTGCATCTCCTCCCTTTATATCCATTTGGTTAGCTTTGAAACTAAATTGGCAGCCATTTCCGCAGGCGTAGTTCCAGTAATTATCTCACATTTCGTTTCCCGAGTAGGAATAAATATCTCTGCGATCTCAATGTGGGCTTTTGAGGAATCCAACTCTGAGAGATCGGCTCCAATATCCTTTGCCTTCCAGATAGGGATCTGCTTTCGGCGAGCCAGCATCAGGGCCATTCCAGCAGGAAGACGAGGCAATCCAATCTCACTGCTGACCGTCACCAGGGCGGGCATAGGAGTCTCTACCACCTCAAAACCATCCTTGAGGATCCGCTTGACCTTCAATTTCTTATCTTCTGCCTGAATCTCGCAGGCCAGGGTAACCACAGGAAGTCCAAGAATCTCTGCCAAAATGGAACCCACCTGTCCGGCTCCCCAATCAGCAGCCTGTCGACCACATAGGATCAAATCGTATCCCCCGATCTTCTGAATAGCTTTTCCTAATACATAGGCTGTCCCGAAACTGTCAAGGTTTTCGAAGGCCTCATCCTGTAAAACATATCCATCGTCTGCTCCCATGGAGATGGCATGTCTCACTACCTCTACGGCCTTTTCTGATCCTAAGCTGATGACGGTGATCTTTCCTTTATGCTTATCTTTGAGCCGTAAGGCCGCCTCCACGGCTCGCTCATCATAGACGCTGATCACCGGTGGAACACCCGGGGGAGGAATCACCTTTTTCGCCACAGGATCAATCTTAAATTTGGCTGGAGGGATCTCTGGATCGGGAACCTGTTTTACACACACAATGGTATGCATCGTTATTCCTCCTTACGAAAACTTCTTTAAGGATAATTCGACTATCTCGATAAGATCCTTAACATTTAAAGAATCTTTATTCTCAATGCTCTCTTCAAACATCTGTAAACAATAAGGACAACTCGTGACGACCATATCCACTTCGGTGTTGACCACCTCCTCAACCCTTTTTTGACTGATCTTGGTCGTTCCAGGTTGTTCTTCAATCCACATATGCCCACCACCCCCTCCACAGCAGAAACTTCGCTCCCGGGAGCGTCTCATCTCTTTGATTCTTGCCTGAGGAATCATTTGAAGGATCTTCCGGGGCTCAGAGTAAATCCCGTTGTAACGACCTAAATAACAAGGGTCATGGTAGGTCAGGACCGTCTTTATTTCATTGGAAAGACTCAATCTTCCCTGATTAATTAACTCCCATAGGAGTTGAGTATAATGAAGAACCCTGAACTCTCCGCCATATTTCGGATACTCATTCTTGATGATATTAAAACAGTGGGGGCAGGAGGTAATGATTTCTTGGATGTGATGGCTCTTAAACATTTCAATGTTTTGCTCTGCCATTAATTGAAATTGAAATTCATAACCTGCCCTTCGTGCTGGGTCTCCACAACAGGTCTCTGCCTCTCCTAACACAGCAAAATCAACCCCCGCCGCTTTTAACACCCTTGTCAGGGAAAGGGTGACCTCTACATTTCGATCTACGAGGGCTCCCGTACACCCGACCCAGAGGAGAGTATTTACATGATCCCCGTCGGCCAAGAGGTTTAGATCCAATCCTGTGGTCCAGTCCCCCCGAAGCCTCAAAGACTGAGCACCAGCCCATGGATGTGCTCTCATCTGCATATTTCTCAGCATCAATTGAGCGCTTTCGGGCATCTTATTTTGTGCAAGGACGAGATGGCGTCGAAGGTCGATCACTTTTAAAATATGCTCCACATAGACAGGGCACGCTTCCTGACAGGCGGCACAGGTCGTGCAGGCCCAGATTTCTGCTTCATTGGGTGCCTCTTCAATCAAAGGCAAACGGTTTTCAGATGGGGGGGTCGGAGTAAAAGAGGCCCGGAGAAGATGGGCCTTCAGGTCCTGAACCAATTTGCGAGGAGAAAGGGGTTTCCCCGTGGCCCAAGCTGGACAGACATCTTCACATCGACCACAGTTTGTACAGGCGTCCAGATCAAGAAGTTGCTTCCAGGTAAAATCCTTAATCTCTCCAACTCCTAAAATCTCAGCCTTTTCGATATCAATTGGGGCAGGAGCTCCTACCGGGCCCAGGGATCGGAAAAAGATATTTAAAGGCGAAACGATGACATGCTGGAGCTTGGAGAAGGCTAATCCAGAATAGAGGATCACTCCGACGGTTAAGGCTGAATGAAACCACCATAAAAAACTATGCCAGGATCTAAGGGCTTCATCCCCCGAATCGATAAAAATTCTGGCAAAGATCCATCCTCCTGGAGACCAAACGGCCCACTCGGGATGTGCTTTAATCTCAGTAGCAGCCTGCCTAAGCCCTTCAATCATATAGCCCGTAATGACAATGGCTGTAACAGAGGCCAGGATAATTCCATCATCGAGCAGGGAATTAAGACTTTTGGGTTTCCAGAGATAACGCCGAATGGCGGCCATGAGGATTCCAAGAAGGATCAGAAAGCCACCAAAATCCGAAATAAGAGAAAACCAGAGATACGGGGATCCTTGAATGTGATAACCACTATAATAGGAGATGGCATCCACCGCTGATGCCAGGAGGAGGATGACAAATCCCCAAAAAATGGTGAGGTGCATGATTCCTGAAAAGGGCTGACGGAGAAATTTTCGGTGGGCAAAAACATCAACAATGGCAGTGCGAATAAAAATTCCTATCCTTTTCCCAATTTCTTTAGAACGTTCATCCGGTCTTCCCAAACGCCAGATTCGAGAGCGTCGATAGAACCCATAGAGCCAGATCGCAATCCCAATAGCGGCTAATATATAAACTACGTAGCCATAAGTGATATTCCAGAAGACCTCTCGAGATGCCAACGATTCTTCTCCTTTTGATTTAATGAGATGCTTCTTTTCCTTTTCTGAGGATGACCCTCTTTTCTTCAGGGATAGGGGGTGGAGGGGCCTCTCCAATGAGTTTCGTGACCGCGCTAAACCGGGGAGGACAAACCTCCAAGCAGGTCCCGCATCTAATACATTTTTCCTGATCAATGACGTGGATGAGGTTCTTTCCACTTAAAATCGCATCGGCAGGGCATCTTCGGGCACAGGTCATACAGGCCTGACATTTTGCCGGATCAATATAATAGGAAGGTAACTCCCGAAATAAGGACTCAATCTCCTCAGCGGTAAAGAGTTTCTCCCACTGTTCTGGATTCTTTAGACGGGAAGAGAGTTTCTTACGGGTGGCCATCTTGAGATAGGGAACCAGCTTGATCACTTCGCTCAGTTTGGATCTTAGCTCCTCCCTTTTTATTCCCTCCTTTTCCCCGATCGGTCCTCTCTCCCGAATCGTTTGAGTAAACTCATTAACGGTCTCTACAAAACGGTTTGCTTCAGCCGATGACATAAACTCGATTCTCAATCGCTTGGAATCCACCCCGAGGTGCTCCAACAGTCTCTTTCCAAGGAGAACCATATTGAGGGCATAATAATTCCCTTGTGTAATATATTTGCATTCATCAAGACGACAACCTGCGATATACACCCCATCCATTCCGTTGGCAAAAGCCCTCAGCACAAAGGCCAGGTCCACCCTACCCGTGCACATCACCCGGATTAATTTGATCTCGCTTGAATATTGTAGTCTGGAAACTCCAGCTAAATCGGCGGCTCCGTACCCTCACCAGTTACAAACAAAGCCGACGATTCTTGGTTTAAACCTAACTCTTGCACTCATAGCCGAGTCTACCCCCTTCGCCTCAGGCTTCTCCCTTGGCTTCATCAATCTGGGCAATCAGTTGATCATCTGTATAGTGCTTCAATTGAATCGCTCCTGTGGGACACAAGGCATTACAGAGACCATCTCCTTTACAGAGAACAGGATTAACCTTTACCTTGTTTCCCTGTCGGGTCTCATAGAAGGTTAATGCCCCATAGGCACAGGCCTCCACACACGCCCCACATCCCATACACTTTTTCTCATCCACTACACAGACAGCCCCTGAGACCACGACTGTATCATGAGAAAGGAGGGTCAATGCCCTTCCCGAAGCACCGTAAGCTTGACTGATCGCTTCCGTAAGAAATTTTGGATAGTGAGCCATTCCACAGAGATAAACGCCATCCTCCCCAAAATCCACAGGCCTCAATTTGACATGGGCCTCTTTGAAAAACCCATCCTCACTCATTAAAGCCTTAAAGAGCTGAGAGACCTCTTTATTCCCTTCGGGAGGGATGACAGCTGCTGCCAAAGAAACGAGGTCTGCATCCATCTCAAGTTTTTGTCTTAAAAGTTGGTCTGTCACCGTGACCTTCAGAAGGTTTTGACCACCCTCCTCCACTCTTTCCACCTGAGGTGGATCTTGAGGGTCATAGCGAATGAACTTCACCCCTTTTTCTGCGGCCTTCCGATAATAGTCCTCATTAAATCCATAGGTTCGAATATCCCGGAAAAGGATATAAATATCCATATTGGGATTGAGTTCTTTGAGCTTAAGGGCATTCTTAATCGATTCACTGCAGCAGATGCGCGAACAGTAATTCCTGACCTCATTTCGACTCCCTACGCACTGAATCATCACCAGACTCTGACATTGGGTGAGCTTTTCATCTTTCTGAGCAATTCTCTCTTCGAGCTCTAAGTTGGTCATTACCCGATCATCCTGCCCATAAAGGTATTCAGAAGGTCTGTAAACCTCTGCCCCTGTTGCAATGACGGTGGCACCATGTTTGATTTCTACGGACCCATTTCCTGAATTGACCTTTGTGACAAAATTCCCGACATACCCCGAAACCTTTTTAATCTGGGCTCCTGTGAACACATGAATGAGGGGATGCTGATAAACCCTCTGAATAAGGTCCCGGAGAAAACTCTGGACGTCCATGTCTTGAAGAAGGAAATGAATCCTTCGAGCCATCCCCCCTAGTTCCTTTTCCTTCTCAATCAAATAGACTTCATGGCCCTGATTGGCGATGGAGAGGGCACAGGTCATCCCCGCAACTCCTCCTCCTACGACTAACGCGTTTTTGTTAACCGGGATCTCATATTCTTGCAAGGCTTCCAGTCGAAGAGTCCTCGCCAATGACATCCTCACCAGCTCTTTCGCCTTCTCTAAGGCCTCCTCTTTATCCAAGGAATGAACCCAGGAACAATGTTCCCGGATATTAGCCATATCGACAAAGTATTGATTGATTCCCCCTTCTCGTACAGAATCCCTGAACGTAGGCTCATGGGTCTTGGGAGTACAGGCTGCCACAACGACCCGATTGAGCCCTTTCTCTCGTATGACGTCCATAATCTGCTTGGTGGATTCCGTTGAACAGGAGAAGAGCTGCTCTTGAGAATGAACGACGTAGGGAAGGGTTAAGGCATACTCCACTACAGAAGGAACATGAACCACCCTTCCAATGTTTGCTCCACAGTGGCAGACAAAAACACCCACCCTCGGCTCCTCTTTTGAAACATCCTTCTCGGGTGGGTAAACTCTTTCGACAGTAAGCTTTCCTCGCCGATAATCGAGCAGTTCTCCGGATTGAGAGCTTGCCCCACTTGCTGTAAAGACGGATTCAGGAATATCCATTGGTCCCTGGAAAGCACCGCTCACAAAGATCCCAGGCCGATTGGTCTGGATGGGATTAAAAGGGGAGGCGGAACAGAACCCATGGGACTCGAGTTCAATGCCTGCCCGACGAGCAAGCTCCTGAGCCTCTGAGGGAGGACTCAATCCTACAGAGAGCACCACCATATCGAATTCTTCTTCCTTCACCCCATCCTCAGGAGTGGAATATCGAATCACCACGTTTTTCGTCTCCGGAATCTCTCTGGCGACTGTGGTATAGCTTCGGATGAATCGAACCCCCCGAAGGGATTCTGCCCGCTGGTAGAACCGTTCGAAATCCTTTCCAAACGAACGAATATCATTATGGAAGACGACACACTCAGCATCTGGATGATGATCCTTGGTCAAGATCACCTGTTTCTGTGTATAAGTACAGCAGACCGATGAACAGTAACTATGGCCTCCAGGAATCACTTGCCTCGAGCCCACACATTGAATCCATGCCAGTTTATGAGGGTGCTTTAAATCGGAGGTTCTTCGGATCTCCCCTTCATAAGGACCCGTGGAGCTTAAAATCCGTTCATAGTCCATGCTCGTGACGACATTGGCCATCCTTCCATAACCATATTCATTTCGGATCTTTGGATTAAAAGGTTCAAACCCCGGAGCCAGAATAACGGCTCCAACCTTGATCTCGACCTTTTCCTCCGTAGCGGTAAAATCGATGGCCTTCTTTTCACAGACCGTTTCACAGATTCGGCATTTCTTCTCTTTCAGGTATAGACAGTTCTCGTCAATGTAGGTGATCAGGGGAATGGCCTGAGAAAAGTAGATATGGATGGCTTTATTTCGGGAGATCTCTTGATTGAAAGGGTCGGGGATCTTCACCGGACAGTATTCCATGCAGGTCATACAACCCGTGCATCGACTCTCGATCACATAACGGGGCTTCTTCCTTAAGAGGACTCTAAAATCCCCTGCCTCTCCCTCGATTTGGTCTACCTCTGTGTAAGTAATCACTTCAATGTTAGGATGCCGGCCGACCTCGACCAGTTTAGGTGAAAGAATTCAGATGGAACATTCATTGGTGGGAAAGGTCTTATCCAGTTGAGCCATGTGACCCCCGATGGATGGAGCCTTATCCACCAGATAGACCTTAAACCCCGAGTTGGCAAGATCCAGCGAGGCCTGAACCCCGCTGATCCCTCCCCCAACGACCATCACATCACCAAAATTCTTGGTGGCCAGGATCTTAAATAGTTCTGAAAGTCTCTCGTTTTCCACTTCTTTTTCCTCATTAAATTTGTGAGTGGTTTAAATCACCTCTTGGAAAACCTCTGTAATATCCTTAATTTCCAGCCCCTCGCATTCCTTAAGAGTGGACTTGCTATCCTCGAATTGAGTAATGCAGTAGGGACAGGCTGTCACCAATACCTCGGCCCCGATGGCTAAGGCCTGCTGTAAACGAATGTCAGAGAACCGCTCACCCTTTGCGGTCTCCATCCAGATTCGACCTCCTCCCATTCCACAACAGAGGCTGTTTTCCTTTGAGTCAGGCATCTCTATGAGCTGAAGACCGGGGATGCTCCTTAGGATCTCCCGGGGTTCCTCATAAATCCCATTATGACGCCCTAAATAACAGGGATCATGATAGGTGACTTTCTTCTTATATTCTTTTGTAATCTCAAGTCTCCCTCTCTGGATCAACTCAAATAAATACTGGGTGATGTGGAGAACCTCGAAATTCGTTTTAAATTCGGTATAATCATTCTTGAAGGTGTGGTAACAATGAGGGGAGGAGGCGAGGATTTTCTTCACTCCGTGATCAATAAATGTTTTGATATTCTCACGGGCCAGACGTTTGAATAAATCCTCGTTTCCTGCTGCCCGGACGCTCTCCCCGCAACAGTTCTCTTTAGAACCCAACAGTCCAAAATCAACCCCTGCCTTTTGGAGAAGACCCGCCGTTGCATGAGCCACCTTTTTTAACCGGGGCTCATAGCTTGGATAACAGCACGGGAAATAGAGGAACTCTGTTCCCTCGGTAAAAGCCTTGACCGAAAGGGGCTCTGCCCACTCTGCCCGATCCTTCTCCTGTCGAAAGGGATTTCCGACACTCGCGATGCTCGTCATGACACTTCGAAGGTTGGGGATGCTCGCGGGAACGACACCGTCAGGAACCAGGATTCTCCGCATCGCTCTCATCACGTCAATGATTTTTACTCCCCGAGGGCACTGTTGGACACAATTTCGACAGGTCGTACAGAACCAGAGATCCTCTGATTCAAATGGCACTAAACCCAGCTGCCCCTGATGGATCAGTGTGCGAATGAAAAACTTTCTGACACGATTCCAGGGACAAACCGTATCACACTTTCCACACTGATAGCACAATGTTAAAGCTTCACCGCCGGCCTCTTTAATCCCATCGATCACCACTTTAAAAGGGGTTAAGGGAATGGTTTCCATACTCTTTCTCTATCCTCTTTTTATGATTCCTTCTGCATCATTCGGGCGAGGGTATCCATGATCTTCTGTCTTCCATATTTATCTATCAAAGATTCCAATCCGGTCTCCAGTTCTTTAAGTTCCGCCTCCTCTTCAATCTCCTCCTCCCTCTCTTCATAAACAAGAGCATCGTTTAAGCACCACTGGACACACATGGGTTCTGAAAGAGGAGGCTCTTCCTCGCACATGTCGCATTTAAGAGGAAGTTTAGAATCAGGTTCTTTGAAAAGATCCCTGGAAGGGCAGGAGGCCCCACAGAAGGCGCATTCTCCATACTCCTTTCCATCCAGGATGTATTTGTTTCTCCCTGCACATTCGGCCGCGGTATATTCACTCGAATAAACCGGGAGATAAATATTTTTCAGTGGATCAAAATGGACCTGAATCCGAGATCGATTTGGATTATTACTCCCATACTTGGGCTGGGCATGAAAAGCAGAACAGATCACCTCACAGGCCCGGCATCCATTACATTTGTCCACATCGATCTTGATGACCTTTATCTTTCTCTTTTTCTTCTCACCCTTTTCATTCATCGCCATCTCTCACCCTTCTCTTACGATTTTTTACGAATTCGATGAAGAACCCTCAGAATCCCTGATGATCCCCCTTCGAATGAACTCCTCACTGACATAATTCAAACCTAATTTATTCAGCGTCTCTTTCGTTGGAATTCCCCTTTCGTCCCATCCCTTATATCGGTAATACTCCTCCAAGAGCTTGGCCTCATATTCGGGGAATCTCTTCTTCCAGTGGTCCTCCGGTGGGCGTTCATCCTCCTTCCTTAATCCTCTTAAGATATTGATGGCCCGAACCAGATTTCGATTCCGGCTGGCAATCGTCCATAGTCTCTCCTCATCCATTTCTATCCCTGCAGCATAGGAAATAATGTGAGGCAAATTATGAATGTGATAGGGGGGTTTAATAGGAAACGAGGAGAGCCCTGCACAGATTCCAAGAGAATCGTCAATATAGTGCATGATCTCCTGCCAGTCCACAAGCTCACAAGCCACATCGATAGAGGGATAGTAAGGAAAAGCCGTCCCTGGCTCCCCCCAATCTAAGATAAATCGTTTAAATTTTTCCTCCTTCCCTGTTGGAACGTGAACCCAATCCTTTACAAACTCCTCTCTTTCTTCCCGAGTGGAGAACGGAGCCTGAGGAATCTGTCCCTCAATCTGGGTAATATTGATCTTTTCACCCGTGGACCACATCAGATAATAGATGGGATTGGTCACACCCAATTTAATGGGGACCTGTTCATGTTTCTTGATGGTATTGTGATCATAGGCTTCTGCACCCTTTCCAATCTTTCTTGCAGCCCGGTAGACCCCATCCGCTAAAACGTCTCCGATCCCCTCTCTCCTCACGATTCGATCCAGCAGCCAGTTGAATCTTCCCTCAATATCCTCGGGCATTCCGGCAAGATCCTCATCTGTTAAAATCCCAGCCTCGTAAAGCTCCAGGGCAAAGGCCAGAACCTGAGGGGTCGTAAACCCATCCACTCCATAATGCTGAGCGCGAGCAGCGATCTTTAAGCCAAATTCGAGATCATCCACCATCGCTGCCATGGTATAGGTGAGTTTTGAAAAACATTTCATGATATAAGGAGGATGCCCAGGGAGATGGATGATTCCAGCACATCGAACCGGACAGTTATAACAACTGATCAACCGCTTTCGAGCCCTTTCCAGGGCCTCCGTCCACATCTTTTCCACTTCTTTATTCCAGAACCCCTTTCTTCGATGTCGGGCATGTCCCCAGGCAAAACTGATGGTATGCCATTCCTCATCATGAAGCGCCATCTCTTGAGGAGAACCGATTCGAGCTAAAATGGGAGGAACCCCTGGAAGGGGATTATTCAATCGGTGCTCAATATATTTAAGAATCTCGTTACAAGCCTCGACCAATTCCGCAGGTCTGGCAACTCTTACATCCTTGGTTCCCCGAACGGCGATGGCCTTTAATTTTTTACTCCCCATGATAGCCCCCAGACCCAAGCGGCTGGCGCTTCCTCGATGGGTTTCAATGGAGGCAAAATAGACCCGGTTTTCACCTGCAAGCCCGATAGACATGACCTGAGCCCTTGGCTCCTTTAACTCCTCTTTGATGAGTTCGGCTGTCTCATAGGTGCTTTTCCCTTGGAGATGGGTGGCATCCCGTATTTCCACTTTATCATTGTTGATCCACAGATAAACCCAATCAGGAGATCTTCCACGAATGATGACTTTATCATAGCCTGCGTACTTTAACTCAGGGGCCCAGAATCCTCCCACCATAGAGAAGGCCATCAAAAGCGTCTGAGGAGAGATAGACGAAATGATGGTTCGATTCGCTCCGGGAACGATCGTTCCCCCTAAAAGACCGCTACTAAAGATCAGGAGATTATCCGGAGAAAAAGGTTCTATCTCTGGAGGAACCCTTTCCCATAAAATTTTTGCATTGGTCCCAAGACCCCCGAGATGAAGTTCTGTGTCTTTAGGATCCGTACTTACCCTCTCAATATTTCCTCTCGAAAGATCAATCTCTAAATTAAAACCCGTCTCTGCATATCTCATAGGTTTCCTCTCCCTTAATTAACTTGTGAATATTTACACTTGTCCTTATATAATAAAAAGAAGATCATCTCAAGAAAAAAATTCATTAATTACAAAAATTTTCTCCTTATCCCTTTAGATTAAAAATTTTATAATAATTTCCATATAATATAAGGAATGGCCTCCCTCAGAGTGTTAATCTAAATGTTTTCTAAGATTAATAAAAGGAGACCGATCAAATCCGATAGCCTTAAAAAAAGATAGCATATCTCCTGCATCCCAGCGTACAGAGGTATGGATGTCGTGTATCCCCTTCTTTCTGAAAAAAGAAAAGAGTCTTTCGGCCAAGAGTCGACCGATGCCTATTCCCATCTGTCGAGGATGAACCCCCACAACTTCTATCCATCCACTCTGCTCGAGACCAAATCCCTCCCCTTTTATCTCTCCAATGATAAAACCCACGATCTCGCCATCCTTGATGGCCACGAATCCCACTCCGTGCTGTTTTTTGAAATGATCCTTTACCATCTGGATCCACTTTTTTGAGACTTTTTTCTTCAGGATGGCCTCCTGAATGGAAACGATCGCAGAGACATCTTCCGATTTAATCTTTCGGAGGTGAAATCCTTTTCTCATAAGGGTTAATCGATTCGAATGATTTTTACTCGTTTCCCCACCCATTCCGGAGGAAGATATACACGGCCACTATTTCCACTCTGCTTCACTTCCTTCTCAATCATTTCCTCTCCATAGACCTCAAACTTAGACTTACTCGAGAGGTTCTGAGAAGGAGTAACACCATGTTTCAATTCCTTTTTTTTGGGCATAATCGAATTCAAAATGGCTATATTTTAACTATTTAATAACTTTAATATATCTATACTATAACTTTTCTCTCTTGTCAAGCTTCCTACCAACTCCCCCCACCCCCTCCTCCAAACCCTCCACCAGAGGATCCTCCTCCCCCAAACCCACTTCTTCCTCCTCCACTTCCTCTTGGCGAAGAGAACATCGCGGAGGAAAGATTGGACGTGACCGAACGAATGGGATGCGTGAAGGCATACGGGGTGAAGGTTCTCCCCCCTGCGGAAGAAACATACCAGTTGGGGGGATTCTGATAAATTCCTTCAAATGCCTTTGACCAGTTCTCCACCACATCCAGGGCAATGGCATAGGGTAAAAATTTCGAAAAGAGATCCTTTTCTCCCATTCTCTCAATTCTCTCCTTTTCTGCGCGATTCAAGAATTCCTGAAAACCCAGACTCTCCATATAGGCCAGAGAGCCTGTCCTTGTTTTGGCGGGCATAAATCGAGCAAAGAGAAGGAGTGGGAGACCTGACCCTAAACCTGCCAAAACTCCTTTGGTCACAGGAGACGATAGAAGGATGACGAGGACGAAAGGTATGAGGACCATGACGAAGATCCCGGCACCCATATAAGAATTTCTAACTTTTTCTGGACTCTTAGGGAAAAATCCTTTCTTCACCAACTCTTCCATCAGGAGTTCTTTTAGGGACAACAAATGGGTATAGAATCTGTTTCTTAATTCGGAAACGAGAATACCGGGTAATTTTCCAGGAAAGAGAGCCTTCATCAGTTCCGTCTCAAAGGGACTTAGGTGTTGATCCGGTTCTTTCAATTTCTTTAGATAGTAATCGATCGAGTCAAAAAGCCATCCCTCTTTTTTTACTTCTTCAATTAGAATATATCCTTTGATGGCAAGATCCACCACGGTGGAGGTCATATCCCTCGGATCCATTTTCTCGTCAATCAAAACTCCTATTTCAGCAGGAAGCAGGGGTTTGTGGTTGATTTGAGGGGGCTTATATAGGACCATCACTGATTCTCTAACTTTCGGATCCCTTCCCCTTCGAAACCAACGATTCATCATGTAAAAGAAAGAGAGAAAAGGAAGGAAAAAGACCCAGTTTTCTTCTAAATTTACAGTCCATAATGTCTTTTCTATGGTGGAAGGAGGATGAACAATCCCTTTATCCCATCCGAAGACAATGGTGAGCCCTTCCCCCGCTCGGAGGCTCCTTTTTGCTGAAAATTTTCCACTCTGATCGTAGGATTCATAGTCACATTCCTCTCTGGAACCCAAACCTCCTTCGTAGCCTTTCACCATTAAGGTCTTACTTTTCTCCTTCGTGTCCAAATAGACTTTTGCAGAGGCTTCCAGAATGGGAGCCTTCCAATCCAGTCCCGTGACATTCCAGTAGAGCTCATCATGATCATCAAAAAAGAGAATTACATTTTTTACCTGGTAGGCAATCCGATAGGTTTGCTTTCCCTTGACATATCTTTTCGGATCCCCGATTCGAAGATGAATCACCGGTCCCCTCTTTTCCACTTGGTAATTCCAAGGCTTTTCGGAATCGTCCTTCACGGAGAGAATTTTGATGGGGGTCGTGATCACCTTCCCGAAATCATCGCGGTATTTGAAAGGAATTTCTCGATAAATGCCATGTCTCGATTGATGAAATTCGACTACAATATCTTCTTGGACGATCACCGTGGCATCTTCACGAATAAGAATATCTGAATGGAAACGCTGAATGGTGAAGGATTGGGCTAAGCTTGGAGAGGAATTAACAAAATGAATTCCAAAGGCAAAGAAGGAAGAAATAAAAATGATGAAATAGAATAATTTTATTCGTCCCGTCATGGCTATCCCTTCTCCCATTCCTTATTATTTGATTGAGCATCCCTCCGTTAAGAGAAACTCACTTTAACGGGTCTTCTCTCTTCCTCGGGAGCCTCCAGCTGGAAGAGTTCCGCCTGTTTAAAATTAAAAGCCGAGGCAATGAGGTTGGAGGGGAATGATTCAATCAATACATTATAGTCCCGAACGACCGCATTATAATAACGTCTGGCATACTCAATACTATTCTCCAGTTCTTGAAGTTGAGTCTGAAGTTGAAGGAAGTTTTGATTCGCTTTGAGTTCAGGATAGGCCTCCGCAACTGCAAACAGGCTTTTAAGAGTATCCCTGAGGAGGTTCTCCGTTTTGGCCATCTCCCCCGGGGTGGTTGCCTTCATGGCCATTGTTCTTATCTCTGTCACCTTCTCAAAGAGAGCCTTCTCGTGAGAAGCATATCCCTTGACGGTCTCCACCAGATTGGGAACCAGGTCGAACCGTTTCTTGCACTGAACATCGATGTCCGACCATGAAGACTTTACGGTATTTCTAAGGCGAACGAGTCTGTTATAAATCGTTACGATCGTAATCCCCAGAATAAATATTATTCCTAAAATAATCCACAGACCCATTTTCTTCCTCCTCTGAAAGATTCTCTTAGACTCTATAAAAATTAACGTCTCTTTTCAAGAAAAAAATTAAAGGTTGGGTTATCCCCACTGAGAGGAGACAGGCTTGAGAAAAGGTCGTTTCAGATTGGTAATGAAGGTCTCTATATCTTAAAATTTATTTTAAAAAGATTTATGGAGAAAAGAATCCTCGGTAGAACCGATTGGAAAATTTCGACAATTGGATTTGGGGCTATCAAATTACCTCAAATCTCTCAAAAAGATTGTGACCTTCTTTTAAACCGGGCCCTCGATCTCGGAATAAACTTTATCGATACAGCGGATTGTTATGGAGATAGCGAAGAGAAGATAGGAAAAGCGGTAAAGGAGAGAAGACATGAATTTTACCTCTCCACAAAAATTGATGAAAGAGATCGGGTCGGGGTTTTAAAAAAGCTTGACCGCTCACTCCAGAGACTAAAGACAGATTATATTGATCTAGTCCTTTTCCACGATGTTCGAGAATCAGAATATGAAAGGCTTTTTAAGGAAGAAGGGCTTATCGCTCTGGAGAAGGCCAAAAGGGATGGAAAACTCCGAGAGATCGGAATCAGCATTCATCACTCTCTTTTACTCATGAGACAGGCTATGGAGTCTGGACACTTCTCTGTCCTGATGATCGCCTATAGCCCCCTGGATGAGGATCGCCTCACTTCAGACATTATCCCTATGGCCTACCGCAATGGAGTCGGATTAATTGCAATGAAGCCTCTTGCAGGAGGAAAACTCGGAGACCCAAGAGGATGGAATAAAACCTTTTTTAAGGGAGAAACACCTGCCCAGATCTCTCTTCGTTATATCCTGACCAACCCCTATATCACCTGTGCAATCCCCGGAATGACCAATTTGAATGAATTAAAGGAAAACATCACGGTAAGTCAACATCCCAGAGCCTTGGCCCCTGATGAGATTCGAAGGCTCATGGATTGGGTAGGTGGGATCGGGAAAGGATTCTGCAGAAATTGTGGATACTGTCTTCCCTGTCCGGAAGGAATTCCAATTCCGGATATTTTCAGACTTGAAGCCTATGCCTCTCAATATGGGATGAAATCGTGGGCTAAGGAGCAGTATCGAAATCTTTCCATAAAAGGCGAGAGCTGCACCTCATGTGAACAGTGCGTTAATCACTGTCCATATGGTGTCTCGATTCCTAAACGTCTAAAAGAAATTCATGAAAATCTATCTTTTTAATCTAAGATTAAAAAACTAATTCTGCTTTTGAGGGAAGGAGTATTTATTAGATTCTAAAATGTCTTCTGAATCCTCATCAATCTTTACCTTAATATAATACACTTCATCATCATTTATATTTCTTCCAAAAATTGTTTCAACCCAATGCATAATGGAGTCCGGAGTAATTCTTGCAGGATCTTTTCTTCGTTCGGGAAGTATACCGATTAGCCTATCTCCTTTCTCAGGGTCTCGATAATAAAATTCATAAGCTATCATGGCTTATCCTCTTTAATTAGAAATAAAAATGTGCAAAAATTATTTAAGCAAAGATAATGCCACCTATCATTATTAAATTGAACTAACACTGATCTATAAATAATTTATTAATTTTATTAATAATTTTTATTTTCCCTTTTCCAAAAATTCCTCTTCATGAATTTCTCAATAAACATTTAATCAATAAAATTTGTAAAGAATTCCGACAGGGAAAATAAAAAAAGAGGGTTATTTAACGGGTAGTCTGAAAAAAAATTTAAATAACAAATAGTTAAAAACTTCCTAAAAGAATGATCATCTTCTAAATAAAGTGTAAAGTTTTCCGACGATTTTTCACTCTAATATTGGAAATCGTTTCATTATACGATACACAAAACTGGATTCTTCTATAGATTAATATTATATTTAAAAATAAATTAATTCAGAAAGCTCTCAAATAGAAGGAAATGATGGGACAGCATAAGGACTATTATGAGATTCTTGGAGTAAATCGAAACTCAACCTCTCAGGTAATCAAGGAGGCATACCGAAAGCTTGCTCTTCGTTACCACCCGGATCGAAATAAAGAAAATCCTTATGCCGTGGAAAAGATGAAGGAAATTAATGAAGCCTACGCCGTCCTTTCTGATCCTAAAAAAAGGAGACACTATGATCTCCTCAGCGAGCAGTACGGGTCTTATGGTTATGAGCGTTTCAGGCAGAGTTATTCGGAAGAAGAGATCTTTAGAGGCTCAGATATTTTCCAGATATTTGAGGAGATAGCCCGAAATTTTGGGTTAAGGGGTTTTGAAGAAATCTTCCATGAATTCAATGGAAAGGGGTATCGAAGCTTTGAATTTCGAAGACCTGGGATATTTGGAAAAGGATTCATTTTCTTTGGTATGGGTTCTGGAAAGGAAAGGGTGAAAGAGATCTCAATCTCCCCGGGAATCTTTTCCGGACTTGGAGGTAGATTTCTTCAATATTTCTTGAAAAAAACCCTCGGGATTAGTGAACCTGTCAGGGGAAAGGATATTGAAGGAATTCTCTATCTAACCCCTCAACAGGCCATTGAAGGAGGGAAGGGAAGATTCTTTCATCGGAAGAGGTCAAAAGAGCTTCTTCTCACTATTCCACCAGGACTCAGGGAAGGTCAAAAAATCAGGCTTAAAGGAATGGGAGAGGAGGGGAAGAATGGTGGAGAACCCGGAGATCTTTATCTTAAAGTCAAGATCAAAAAGCCACTGATTCAAAGATTGAAAGATTTGTTGAGGTTCTATTTTTGAGAAGATTAACCCCTTTTCTTAAGGACCTCCTCGAGTAATTCTCCACCTACTCCCACATCTTCTGGAGTCGATTCCCTCATATATACCACGAAGGCAGATTTCTCTATTCCTGTAAGTCTGCTGGCCGTTTCGGTAAAAGATCTAATCATCTCTTTTTTCTTTTCCTTTTCCAGCTTTGGTCCATAAAAAAAGATGGTCGGCATCGTTCCTCCTTTCTATAACCTAAAAATAGTCCATATGGATCTCCCTATTTCCATTTAAGATCAAATCGGTCGAGGTTCATCACCTTATCCCAGGCTTTTATGAAATCCCTTACGAATTTTTCTTTCCCATCCGAGGCTCCATAGACTTCCGCAACCGCTCGCAATTCGTTATGATGGCCAAAAATTAAATCTACCCTGGTAGCGGTCCATCTCAATTGGCCCGTTTTTCTGTCGCATCCTTCAAATAAATAAGACCGCTCATCAGCGGGTCGCCATTCGATTGACATATCCAATAGATTGACAAAAAAATCATTCGTAAGCACACCAGGAGTTGACGTAAATACCCCGTGTTTAGAATATTGATAATTAGCCCCTAAGACTCGGAGACCTCCAACGAGAACCGTCAATTCAGGAACCGTTAGACGTAAAAGTTGAGCCTTATCCACCAGGAGGTATTCCGGAAGATATCGATTTGGAGCCCTGAAATAGTTTCTGAACCCATCCGCAATCGGTTCCATCGCTGAATAGAAGGATATATCGGTTTGCTCCTGCTTAGCATCCACTCTTCCGGGTATAAAAGGAACGGTGACTTCATATCCCGCTTTCTTTGCTGCCATTTCAATGGCTGCACATCCCCCAAGGACAATTAAATCCGCTATTGAAACCTTCTTATTGTTTCTTTGAGTGGTGTTAAACTCCTGCTGGATCTTTTCATAAATCGAAAGAATTTTAGTCAACTCCTCTGGATGATTGACTTCCCAGTCTTTTTGAGGAGC
>JBDOIB010000305.1:0-11349 GCA_041082155.1 Thermodesulfobacteriota bacterium
ACAGCGATCGATGTGGCCCGGACGGCCCGACGTCTTGGATGCTCGGTTCTCTTGGCCTACCGCCGGACTGAAGAAGAGATGCCTTCCATCCCTGAAGAGATAGAGGAAGCTAAGGAAGAAGGAGTAAGGTTTGAATTTTTGATTCAGCCAATCGAAATTAAAGAGACGAGAGATAGAAAGATCAGGATTAAATTTCAAAAATTAAAAAGAGAAAAAGGTAAAGCCAAGAGGGAGGGTCCACCCACTCCATTGGAGAATAAGTATGTAGTATTTGAGGCGGATCACGTGATTACAGCGATTGGAGAAGAGGTAGACCTGGTATGGCTCCCCGAATCACTTATCGAGAATAAAATGATTAAATCGGAAGCTCTTCTATGGGACGGGCGAATGGTCTTTGCGGGAGGGGATGCCATTGATCAACCGCGAAGTGTGGCATGGGCTATCTCTTCAGGGAAAAAGGCAGCAATCCTGATGGACATCCACTTTAGAGGGTTGGAAAGAGAAGAGATACTCTCTAACATTAAAAAAGGAGGAAAGGGGACTCTCTCGATGACTTACTATCTTCAAGGCTTAAAGACAGGGAGAGGGGAAGGGCCGAAAAAGGTTATCCAATATGAGGATCTCAATCCTCTCTTTTTTAGGTATGAAAAGAGGGTAAAGAATGGGATCCTCTCTCCGGAGGAGAGATTGAGAGGTTTTAAAGAAGTTCGTTCAGGGTTTTCCTCCGAAGAGGCTTATGTCTCAGCCTCTCGGTGCTTTTCCTGTGGGCACTGTAATCTATGTTACAACTGTTATTTCTTCTGCCCAGAGGGGGTCGTTTATTTTGACCCGAAAGATGGAACTCGAAAGGTTGATTGGAACCATTGTAAGGGTTGCGGAACCTGCTCAAAAGCCTGTCCACGACATGTCATAGAGATGAGGGCAGTTTCATGAAATCCTTTATCACAGGAAACCATGCTGTCGCCTATGGAGTGAAGCTTTGTCGCACCCCCTTAATTGCCGCTTATCCGATTACTCCCCAGACAGCCATCTATGAGAAACTTTCAGAATGGGAAGCGAGCGGTGAATTGAAAGGGATTATGATGAGGACAGAATCCGAACACTCTGCGATGGCCTCATGTATTGCCGCTTCACTTACGGGAGTCAGGACTTTTACAGCAACCTCCTCCCAGGGACTTGCCCTCATGCATGAGATGCTTCATTTTGCTTCAGGATGTCGAGCGCCCGTAGTGATGGCCAATGTGAACCGCCTCTTAGCTGCTCCTTGGGGATTCTGGGCTGACCAGTTGGATAGCCTTTCCCAGAGAGATACTGGATGGATTCAGATTTATTGTGAGAATGGCCAGGAAGCCCTGGATAGTGTGATCCAGGCCTATCGGATAGCGGAAGAGGTTTACCTTCCTGCGATGATCTCATTAGAGGCCTTTTTTGTCTCCCATTTTATAGAGCCCGTGGACATTCCTGAACAGGAAGAAGTAGATCGATTCCTTCCGCCCCTGAACCTCCCGCACCGATTCGATCTGGAGCGACCGGGATTCTTTGTTCCGGTGGTCCCTCCAGAGTTATATCGGGAGTACCGGCACCTTGCTCAACAATCCATGGAATCGGTGAAGGAGGTAGCCCAGAGAGTGGATGAGGCGTTTAAGAAACAGTTTGGAAGAGGGTATGGTCTTGTAGAAGGAGTGATGACGGAGGATGCAGAGTTGGTAATCGTTACAGCTGGATCGATTACCTCAACCGCCCGGGTAGCCATAAAAATGCTTCGTGAAAAAGGATATCGAGTGGGTTTATTGAAGATTCGTTATTTCAGACCTTTTCCTTATGAACGGATTCAACAAACATTGCAGGGGAGGAAGAAGATTGCTGTCATCGATCGAAACTTTTCCCTGGGTAGCGGGGGAATCTTTGGTCAGGAGTTACGGGCAGCAATGGTTCACTCTCCAGAACGCCCCCTGATCTTCAACTACATTGCGGGAATTGGAGGAGTAGATGTGACTCCTGAAACCATCCGATGGATTGTCATGGATGCAATCAAGAGAGAAAAACCGATGGAGGAGTCCATCTGGGTGAAAGAGGGATGAAAGATTGACAAACAAAACAAAAACCTAAAACATCTCAGGGTGGTTAATCCGGATGAGTTTTCTGGAACAGCAGCCTAATTTCTTAAGACCAGGACATGCAGCCTGTGCAGGTTGCGGGTTGGCCATTGCAATGAAACTGGTTCTTCAGGCTCTAGGGCCTCGAACCATTTCAGTGATTGTTCCCTCTTGTGAAGGGGCTATTGGGGGAGTTTATCCTTATACTTCTTATGGAGTTCCAACTTTCCATTCCGCCTTTGAAATTGCTGCCCCCACTGCAGCTGGAATTTCCAATGCTCTAAAAATTCAAGGTAGAGAAGATATTCAGGTGGTTGCCTTTGCAGGAGATGGAGGGACCTTTGATATTGGACTTCAATCCCTATCAGGGGTTGCCAAAAATAATGATGATATTCTTTATGTGTGTCTGGACAATGAAGCCTATATGAATACCGGGATTCAGGTCAGTTCAGCCACCCCCTCCTACGCCTGGACAGGAACGACTCCGGAGGGGAATCCGAGGAGAAAAAAGAATATCATGGAAATCATGGCGGCTCATTACAACCCTTACTCCGCTACCGCTACGATCGGATTCCCCCGGGATCTTCAACAGAAGATTATAAAGTGCAAAGGCATTCGAGGAACAAAATTCATCCATCTCCTTTGCCCCTGTCCCACGGGATGGCGAATGCCCTCAGATATCTCACCGGAAGTTTCAATTCTCGCCGTTGAGACAAAAGTGTTCCCTCTTTATGAAGTGTTGGAAGGAAAAAAATACATTATCAATTATGAACCTCGTGGACTTCCTGTAGAGGCTTATCTCCTGAAACAAGGACGATTTAAACATTTAAAGAAAGAACAGATCGAGCAGATTCAAAAGGATGTAGATGAAGAGTGGGAAAAGCTCAAACAGAGAGCAGAACGACCCATTCCTTCAAATCGGTGTTCAGCTTAAGGAAGATTTCAACATGGAAGAAAAGGAAGTAAAGCATCAGGATCGAAAGAAAGGATTCTGGGAGTATTTTGATTGGATGGTTGACCAGATGGCTTACCTTTCTGGGGCCATCCTTTTTTTTATCACGGCTGCTGTTTGTTACAGCATTGGAATGAGATTTCTATTCACCCGAACAACCCTTTGGATCATTCCTATTACAGAATACGCCTTACTCTGGATTGTATTTTTGGCGACCACTTGGTTGTTAAGGGAAGGAGGCCACGTGATCACTGAAATTCTGATTGCTCATCTTGATCAAGAGAGTCAAAGAAAACTCAATGGAATAATGTTTACCATCGGAGGAATCGTCTGTGCTTTGATGTGTCTTCTGGGGGCCCAACATTTCTATGAGTGTGTGGCCAACAGGGTTACCGATGTGCGAGCAATCACTGTTCCAAAAGCCGCAATCTTTATGATCATCCCCATTGGGAGCTTTTTTCTAACCCTTCAATTTTTTCGAATGGCATGGGAAAAGATTTCAAAAAAGGGAGTATCGCACTAAAAGATGGAATGGTGGATAGGACTGATACTGTTTTTTGCTGGGATGGTTCTTTTGCTCTTGACCGGGCTTCCGATTGCCTTTGCTTTTTTGGTCGTCAATATGGTGGCTGCCTATTTCTTTCTGGGAGGAATCCCAGGCCTCATCAGTCTTGTGACAGGGGCGTTTACTTCGATTACTACCTTTACCCTTCTTCCTGTGCCTTTTTTTATTTTAATGGGTTCATTAATATTTCATACCGGATTGGGCCTCAATGCGATCAATGTGTTGGATAAATGGCTCGGGAAATTACCGGGAAGACTTTCTATTTTAGCCATTTTGATGGGCGTGGTTATAGGAGCATTGAGTGGCTCTACAATTGCCACCTGTGCTCTCCTTGGAACGATTCTGCTTCCTGAGATGTTAAAAAGGGGTTATAGTAGAAGAATGAGTTTAGGTCCCTTAATGGGGGTCGGGACCATCGATGCCCTAATTCCTCCCAATGCTCTCACGGTGGTTTTTGCAAGCCTTGCAAAGATTGATGTCGGACAGCTTCTAATAGCAGGTATCTTACCCGGCATAATTATGGCTACTCTTTACATTCTATATGTTTTAATTTGGTGTTCCCTAAGGCCAGAAGAAGCCCCTGCCTATGAAGTTCCCCATGTTTCTCTAAGGGAGAAACTTTTCGCTACGGTCCAATATCTCCTCCCCCTTAGTTTAATCGTTTTTATGGTCATTGGTTTCATCTTCTTAGGGATTGCTACGCCCACCGAAGCTGCTGCGACCGGAACTCTGGCCACGTTTATCTTAGCTCTCCTCTATAGACGTTTGAACTGGGATACGCTCAGAAAGTCCATAATGGAAACTATTAAAGTAACGACCATGATCTTCATGATCATTATGGTTTCTAATACCTATGGTGAAATCTTGGCCTTCAGTGGCGCTGCCTCGGGAATGACTGATTTTATTACCCATCTCCCTATTCCTCCCATCGTCATTGTCATTGCCATGGTTGTGGCGGTTCTCATTCTTGGTTGTTTTATGGAAACAGTGGCTATCATGATGATCACCCTGCCTATCTTTATGCCTGTGATTAATGGATTTGGATTTAATCCTATATGGTACGGGATTATTATGCTCATTGCTCTGGAAACGGGTTTAATTACTCCGCCATTTGGAGTGACACTCTTTGTGATGAAGGGTGTAGCACCGGCCGAGATCACCATGTCAGATATTTGGCGGTCTATCACCCCCTTCGTGATTATTGGATGCTTATGCATAGCGCTTTTAATCCTTATGCCTTTTTGGGCCACTTTCATTCCTAATCTGATGGGAATGAAATAAGTTTGGAAAGGAGGGATGAGAAAATTGGAAAGAGGATTAAGTAAAAAAGGCCATCATTTTGGGTTTTCTGGGATAAAGAATAAAATTTTTGACAATCCATATTTAATTTAATTCAAAAAAGGAGGAAAGTATGGAAAAGATAAGAAGGATTGAATGGGTTTTGATGTGTGTTGGGTGGATGGTATTAACTATTTTTAATGGATGGGCTCAGGCTCAAACCAATCTTAAAGCCGTTACGGCATGGCCAAAAACAGCCAGTGAGTATAAGGCTTTTACTACCTTCACCGAATTGGTGGAGCAAATGGTGGCCAAAAGAGCTCCGGGGGAACTCAAAATCCAATATATTGGTGGACCAGAAGCTGTAAAAACTCCAGACCAGATTCAGGCCTTGCAACGGGGCATGGTCGATATGGTGTTTACAACTACAGCTTACTATCTCTCGGTCTTGCCCGAAGTGGATGCGATTAAATTATCAGATTTTCCTCCTTCTGAAGAAAGAGCTATTGGAGCCCGGGATTACATTAATGAGATTCATGAAAAGAAGATAGGAGTCCATTATCTCGCGAGACTTGGCCTTGGCATAAAATTCCATCTCTATCTTAAAAAGCCCGTTAAAACGGCAGATCTTAAAGGATTTAATATCCGAGTCTCTCCAATGTATCTCCAAATGGTGAAAGCCCTTGGAGGGAATCCGGTAGTTATTCCCCCAACAGAAGTCTACATTGCATTGGAGCGAAATGTAGTAGATGGATATGGATGGCCCTCTGTGGGAATTATGGATTGGGGATGGCATAAGCAGACCCAGTATATATTAGAGCCCGGTTTTTATCAGGTTCCAAATCCACTTCTGGTAAATTTGAAGGTCTGGAACCAGTTGCCTCAAAAAATAAAGAATTTGATGAATGAAGCAGCGATCGAGGCTGAAAAAAGAGTTGTTGCAAGCTTTCTCGAATTAGAAAAAAAAGAGCGGCCACTCCTTCTTAAAGAGGGAATCCAGGTGATTGAATTGCCCTCAGGAGAAAAAGAGAAATTTCTGAAATTAACTTATGAATCGGCTTGGAGTGATATCCTAACAAAATGTCCGGATACAGGTCCAAAACTTAAAGAATTGCTGACAAGGAAAAAATAAATAATATTTATGCCTCCTCTTCTAATCGAAAAAGTAAGGAGAGGAGGCATTCCTATAAGGAGAAAAGTCTATGAAGAAGTTGTTTATCCTTTTTATAAGTCTCTCCGTATGGATAGGAAGTGTTGAGTTTTCTAAGGCAAAAGATCTTGAAATTAAAGGGAATCTGCTAATTTCTTCCGAGCCCCCTTTTACCATGAAGCTTCCTTCAGAATTTCGTCTTATTCACTCTTTTTCTCACGAGAACCCAAAGGAGAGTTCTCGAACAAGGGTTTTTTTCTACATCAAGGATAGGAGAAAAAAGTTAGAGGAGATGTTCATCCTTCAGATTGCAGATAAAACGAATCCTCAGGCTTCCCCAATAGTTGCTCCGCCTCTTAAACCCTATACTGAAAAGAGAACCTATTCACAGGGGAAGATAAAGAAAGGGGATCTCGAGGTTGAATATCTCACCCAGTTGATGGCATGGAATCCAGAGGCTTCTTCCCTCCAATCCATTATCCAGAAAGGAATTTCTATTCCTCACACATGGGCCCTACAGGGACAGGGCCAGTTTATTTATTTGGGAGAACACGCAGTGTTAATCCGTTATTCAAAAGGAATTGAATCGTTTGATCTGAAAGTGTCCACAGACGGAAAAGATTGGGAGAGAGAGAAGCTTACTGGAAATGAAAAGAGGGTTTACGAATTGTTCAGAAAGAGTTTTATGGAGATGATTACGTCTATTGAAGTAAAGTAAGGATAATTGACGAAAATGATCAATTTTTTACCAATTATTGAACCTTTAATTATCTTTCTCCATTAAACCCATTTTTTCTGGAAGAAAAAAATATTTTATTTTCGATAAGTTAAATATTTATTCCTTCAAATAACGACCAACCATTTTTTGGCACCCAATTTGCTTAAACCCACGATGTGCCTGAGAAATATCTTGGTGATCTGAGCCAATTTAAACTTTTTGACCTCCTGAAGCCTTTGCTTACCGATAGAGTTACAGGAAGGATTTTGATTAGAGGCAGAGAGAGTGGAGAGATCTACCTGGATGGGGGGAATATAGCTCATGCAAAGACAGATCATTTTAATGGAGAATGTGCTTTTTTCTCCTTGATGGGGTTGAGGAGTGGAAAGGTCGTCTTTGACCCGGATTTCATTCCAAAGGAGAAGACTATTTCGATTGAGACCGAGCAACTCCTTTTAAATTGGTCTTCAAGGAAACAGGAGTTTGAAAAGATTTTTGAATCGATTCCTTCTGGAAGTTGCGTCTTTCGGCTTTCTATGCAAACCGATGGAAGGGACAAAAATATTACGGCAGACCAATGGAATCTTTTAGCCTTAACCAATGGGGGTAAGACGATTTCTGAAATTGGGAAAATCCTTAAATGGGATGATTATAAACTTTTAAAGACGACCTACCAGCTCATTCAATTAGGGTTAATCGAAGCCATTGAAGAGTCTAAACCCGTCCAGAAGAGACCCGTAGGGGAGAATTTTTTTCTTCTATTAGAAAGGGAATTAAAAAAGGCTATCGGCCCTGTGGCTCCCTTTATCATTGAAGATAAACTTGAAGAATTTGGCCAGACAAAGAGCTCTTTTCCCAATGAGCAGGCCATTTCCTTGATCGAATCTTTAAGCTTAGAGATTCCAAATCCATTTAAGAGGAATGAGTTTATTCAGGTCATGACGAAAGCCCTCGATTAGAAAACGGGCATACAGTAAGGAGGAATCTATGGTCATCAGGAAAAAAATGGGATTAGGATTACTCCCCAAATTACTTCTGGGGGTGATGATTCCGATTTTAATTGCTTTTTTCATCACAGGAATTCTGATTTTCTATAGCTGGGATCTTGGGTCTTTCCGCTTCACCAGTATTAAGGATATGGGGTCAGAGAGTTTAAAAGAATTAACGGCGACAGCCCTTCATGAGTCAAAGATTTCACTGGATAGATTGGGAGAGAAGGTGATTCGAGAAAAAGCGATTGATGTGGCTAAACAGATAGAGATTTATATTAAGTTGCATCCCAAGAAAAAGTGGGAAGAGCTGCTGAAGGATCCCTGGCTAAAAGAGATTGCCGTTCAGAAAGTAGGTGAGACAGGTTATACGGCGGTCCATGATACGAATGCCATCAACTATTTTCACGTGAACCCCCAAATTGTAGGAATGGATTTGCATCAGCTCTCTGAAAAACTTCCTGCATTCTGGAAGATCCTGGAAGCGAGTTTAAAAGGACCTGCTTACGGTTATTATGACTGGAAGGATGCCGATGGAAAAATCCGTCCTAAGTACATGTACCTCAGTCCTGTTCAAGATACAAATCTCATTGTTGCAGCCACGACCTATATTGATGAGTTTTCTAAACCCTCTAAGGCCATCGAAGCGAAGATGAATGGTATCGAGACAAGATATTTGGAAGAGTATGAAAATCGAACAAAGATTTTCTTTATCGTCATTCTCGGAGTGCTTCTCATTCTGTTAGTGAGAATCTACTTTTTTGCTCGCTCCGTGGTCAAACCGATCCTCTATCTTTCCGAAGTTGCCGATAAGATCAGCTTAGGAGAGCTGGATACGCCGATAAAGGTTAAGGCAAAGGGAGAGGTCGCCATTTTAGCCGAATCCATTGAAAGGATGCAAGCTAGTGTCAAAGCGGCTATTGAAAGATTACAGAAAAGAAGGGAAACCAAAGCACAAACTACCTTAGGAGATTCAAAATGATTTTCCCAAAAGGGGAAGTTGTCCATAAAAACCTTTCGACTTCCTTTACAGATCTTCCGGCTCTTATTTCTACCTTAAAATTAGGGAATTTCAGCGGAACAATCGAAATCGATTTCCCGGAGACTAAAGGAGTTCTTCTGATCGATTCGGGCCAGATTGTTGATGCAGTAGCGACAGGCGATAATGGTTCGGAGAGAATTCTTGGAGAAGAGGCGACTCAACACCTTCTCCGTATGGCAAGTCAAAAGGATGGGATTCTCAGTATATACCGGCTCTTGCCTGAACAAGTCATTCTTCTTGCCAATAATCTAAGAAGTGAGCTTCTATTTAAAGACCTTTCGACTAATTTTATTCACTTTGATCAACTTCTGGCTAAATTAAAGGAGGGAAAACATAATGGATTTATTGAGGTAATGAACAAAGATCACCAGCCCATGGGAGTTCTCTTTCTTGAAGGGGGAGAGCCTGTGGAGATGTTCACCATTCCCAAAAATGGTCCAGCTGTTTTCGGTCGAATGTCGATCCAGATATTTATAGAGAATGTAAAGAGGCATGGAGCAGTATTCAATGTTTATGGGAGAGAAGGTAAAGAACTCTCTCAGGAACTTCCAGCCATGAAACAAGAGGAAGTTCTTCCAGAGAAAGAAAGCGAGTCAATTCCGTTAAAAGAAGAAAGAGAAAACATCTCGCCTCTTCCTCGGGAGGAAAAGATTCTATCTCATGACGAGACCATGAAAGAGACGATTTCTCTTTTGGAGGAGTTCCTTTCCGAATCAGAACGAATTGTTGATGCTCTTTCCAAAAAGGGGATGTTTCTTAGGAACTTCAAGAAAGTGTTAATCGAGAAATCAGAACAATTTGATTTTTTGGATCCCTTTGCTGGAGAGTTTGATTACCGAGAAGGTAGGATTGAATTAAAAAAAGATGTGGAACAGGAAGACTTAGTCAAAGGAATCGTCGAAGCTATTCGAGGTACATGGGTCTCCTTAGAAAGGGAAATTCCTCGAGAAAGAATGGTTTCTTTAAAGCTAAAAGCAGGGATAGAGACTTTTTTATCCCACCACAAAGGAACCTTAAAAAAGCTTAAGATCGATTCCTTCTTCTCTTCCTTACTTTAACATCCTTCGTTCTTTATCCCCCCAATTTTTACTTATCTTTAACTACTTATTCATCATCAAATATCCTGCAAGGACTATGAAACTCAAGGCTTTATTATTGATCTTTGGCCAGCTCTAATTTCTTGGGTACCTTTTTCGATTTTACTTGACAAAATTTTTGTAATAAATATACTTGTTAAAAAATTCTCAATAGTTTAAGCTTGGAGTAGACTGAATATATCCTAATTTTTTTCGTCAAAACATTAGCGAGAAAGGAGGTGAGCTTTAGAAAAGTTTGATGGGATTAACTCTAAAAACATAAAGCACTTGAAAGGAGGGATTATCCATGAAGAGTTTGAAACTTTTTGGATTGGTTTTGATCACAATAATGATTAGTTTTTTTATGATTGGTCCATCGGTAATGGCTCAGATTAAACTCAACTATTCCATCTTTTTCCCTGCTACTCATAAGCACAGTATCTTAGCTACTGAGTGGTCTAAAGAGATTGAAAAAAGAACAGGTGGAAAAGTTCAGATTACGATGTTTTATGGAGGAACACTTACCCCTGCCGATAAATGTTATGATGGGGTCGTAAAAGGAATTTCGGATATAGGGATGTCAGTTTTCGCCTATACCAGAGGAAAGTTTCCTTTAACAGAAGTTTCTGATTTACCCTTGGGGATCAAGAGTGGGTTGGTAGCTACCAAGGTGATTAATGAGTATTATAAGAAATTCAGACCTAAGGAACTGGACGAAGTTCAAGTCATGTATCTTCATGGTCATGGGCCAGGAATTCTTCATACCAAGAAACCCGTCAATAAACTCGAAGACCTCAAAGGGATGAAGATTCGTTGCACTGGAATGGCTGCTAAGATTGTGGCTGCCTTAGGAGCCACTCCCGTAGCTATGCCCATGGGTGAAACTTATGATGCATTAAGCAGGGGAGTGGTTGATGGATCCATGGCCCCTCAAGAGGCTCTTCAAGGCTGGAAATGGGGAGAGGTGGTAAAGTATACTATTGAAAATTATGGTTCTTCTTACAGCACAGGGTTCTTTGTGGTAATGAACAAAAGTAAATGGAACGCCCTACCTCCGGATATCCAGAAGATAATTGAGCAGATCAATGAGGAGTATATTGAGAAACAGGGAAAAGCATGGGATGAAATCGATAAAGCAGGAAGAGATTATACCATTGCTCGTGGAAATAAAATTATTACTCTCTCACCCGATGAAGATCAAAGGTGGGAAAAACTGGTGCGGCCGATTCTCAATGATTATAAGAAGGCGATGAAGGAAAAAGGATTGCCCGGGGAAGAGGTTCTGAGTTTCTATCTCCAGACGATATACAAATACCAAAAATAAAAGGGGAGTTCAAAGGGGAAGGGAGGCGCTTTTACACTTCCTTCCCCTTTTTATTTTCTGGTGAAATTTGAGGGGTCATTTATGAAAGGGTTCTTAGACCAGGTTTTTAAGTTTGCCCGTTTTCTTTACATCCTTGCTGGCATAACACTGACCTTTATG
>JBDOIB010000307.1:0-1566 GCA_041082155.1 Thermodesulfobacteriota bacterium
AAAAAGTGAAAGAGATCCGTTTCGATGAAAAAAAAGCGGTGACTCTCGAAATCAGTGCCCTTCAATACTTTCCATGGCTCATTAGAGAAGCTCAACAGGCGATTGAAAAGCATGAAATCATGCCTGGAAGATATATCAGGGTTCGAAAGATGAAGGAGCAAGAACAGGATCAGGGAGAACTTTATGCTATTTCGGCAGCGATGCAGATCATGGGTGCCAGTTATGTAGAAACTCTGGATACCAGAGGGACAGATGGGTCGAATATCCACCTCGGAGGGCCAGAAACCATTACGGGCTATTTTGGGGGAGTGGGACAACCCAATGAACATGCCCTCCAATGGGTGGATGAATATCTCTATTACTATACCCGATACGGAGTACAACAAGTCCTTAATATTAATTCAGGAACCATCCTCCTGGGATACCTCCTCTATCGATTAGGCATCGATATGGAGTTTAAGATTTCGGTCTATACCGGTCATGATAATCCATATAGTGTGCTTTGGACTCTCATTATGGCAAAGCTTTTTTGCAGAGAAGATGGAACAACCCCCCTCGCTGGAATTAATCTGAGTAATTCAGTAAATGTAGAGACCTTAGAGTTATCTTCTTTAGTGAGAAAGGGGTTGGGGTTAGAGGAGCATGTTCGACTGGAGCATCATATTACAGAGACTTGGAAGAGCATCGTTATCCAGCCCTACAATCGGAGAGAAGATCTTCTGAAGGTTGCCCCAAAAGTTCCAAATATTAGCGCAAAACATGAAGGTGGTGAAATTGACGTAGAGAGACAACGATCCCACCCTTCGGACATTTTAGATTATTTCAGAGACAAAGAAGAAATTCTCTCCTCTGGAGAAATGGGACTTCTCGAACAAAACTATATGGACAAACATGAAGCCGTCAATCAGACTGCAAAAGCCTTAACCGAGAGAGGATTAAGTTTCATTGGAGCAAGAAATCTTCACAGGTTAAACGAAAGATGATCATCGATCAAGAACTCTGCATAGGTTGTAAAAAATGTATTCCTTATTGCCCTGTAGAAGCCATAGGCTTCCATAAAAAGGGAAAGACAAAAGGGCGCACCAAATCTTACGCCGAGATCAACCGGGATGAATGTGTAGAATGCGCGGTTTGTTTTAGAGCTAAAGTCTGTCCCACTCATGCCATCCTAGAAGAAGACCTTCCATGGCCAAGAATCTTAAGGAGAGCCTTCAGTGATCCTTTTTTCGAACATAAAGGAACAAATGTTCCCGGAAGAGGGACCGAGGAAATGAAGACCAATGATGTGACAGGCCGGTTTAAAGAAGGCTTTATCGGAATCGGACTCGAATTCGGAAGACCCGGCCTAGGGGTTCGTTTAAAAGAAACAGAAGTAGCCATCAAACGTTTTACCCAAATGGGGATTTCTTTAGAACCCCTCAATCCACTTACCCAGCTTATTGAGAATCCTAAAACCGGGGAATTGAGGAAGGATGTGCTTCAAGAAAAAGTTCTGTCAGCGATTGTGGAGTTTATCGTACCCATAGAAAGGGCTCAAGAAGTGTTTAGAGTCATACGTGAAATTTC
>JBDOIB010000328.1:0-26204 GCA_041082155.1 Thermodesulfobacteriota bacterium
CAGAGGAGAGGGCCCGGGAGTTATCCCAGGAAATCCTTAAAGGGATTCAGGCCGGCAAAGAGATGAAGGAAGTGGCCCAGGCGAAAAGACTTACCGTCGAGGAAACGGGTTTCTTTAATCGTGCCGCAGGAGTCATTCCTAAGATAGGACCGGCCATGGAGTGGATGTCCCTTATTTCCTCCCTATCGACTAAGAATCCCGTTCCCAAAGAGGTCATCAAGACTCAAGAAGGTTTCTTTGTGGTGAAGCTCCATCAGGTTGAACCTCCTGATCCCGAAAAATTTTCCTCTCAAAAAAAAGCACTGGAGAGGAGATTACTCTACCAACGACAAGAAGAGTTTTTTAGAAATTGGCTTCAGCAATTGCGGGCAAAAGCTAAAATTGAAATCAGTAAAGAGATTCTTTAATTCACAGGAGGAGATGGATTGAGGGAACTTCTTCAGAAAAGAATTCTGGTCACGGGGGGGGCCGGTTTTTTGGGTTCGCATCTCTGTGAACACCTTCTGAGAAAGGGGGAAGATGTCCTTTGTGTGGATAATTTCTATACAGGAACAAAAAGAAATATTGCTCACCTTCTCGATCAACCCTATTTCGAACTTCTTCGTCACGATATTACTTTCCCTCTCTATGTTGAGGTGGATGAGATATACAACCTCGCCTGTCCAGCCTCCCCCATCCATTATCAGAATGATCCCGTCCAGACGACCAAGGTCAATGTCCATGGTTCGATCAATATGCTCGGTCTAGCCAAACGATTGAAAGCGAAGATTCTTCAGGCCTCGACCTCCGAGGTCTACGGAGACCCTACCGTCCATCCTCAGCCTGAAACTTATTGGGGAAATGTAAATTGTATTGGCCCCCGTTCCTGCTATGACGAAGGAAAGCGATGTGCGGAAACCCTATTCTTTGATTATCATCGACAGTATAAGATCAGGATCAAAGTGGCCCGGATCTTTAATACCTACGGCCCTCGAATGCATCCCAATGATGGTCGAGTCATCTCCAATTTCATCCTCCAAGCCTTACGAAATGAACCGATCACGGTCTTCGGGGATGGACTTCAGACTCGATCCTTCTGCTATGTGGACGACATGGTGGAAGGATTGATTCGACTCATGGATTCTCCTGATGAGGTCACCGGTCCGATCAATCTCGGAAATCCAGAAGAAATTTCCATCCTTGAATTAGCACAAAAGATCATCGAGCTCACTGGTTCAAAATCAAAGATCCTTTTTAAATCTCCTCCAGTGGATGATCCAAGACATCGCCAACCTCTGATCGATCTTGCCAGGGAAAAGTTAGGATGGACCCCCAAGACTCCCCTCGTCGAAGGGCTCAAGAAGACGATCCAATATTTTGAAGACCTTTTGAGAAGTGGCTATCCCCATTGAGAGGATCAATGTCGTTTACGGGTGGGGAAGGAGAGTTGTCTTTGAGACTCGGGATAAGGAATCCCAAAATGCTGGTAGGCTAATTCTGTCGCCTTTCTTCCATTTTGCATCCTTGCTACAAAACCAATCTTCAACAGATAGGGTTCAATCATATCTATCAGGGTATCCGCTTCCTCCTGTAAAGTGGCTGCGATGGCCTCCAGCCCTACAGGTCCTCCATGATAATATCGAATAATCGTCTCGATAAATCTTCGATCGAGGCTCGTGAGTCCAATCTCATCCACCCCTTCCAAACGGAGGGCTTCATCCGCCACCTCTCGATTGATCCTTCCCGGTCCACGGATTTCGGCGTAATCTCGAACCCTCTTGAGGAGACGGTTAGAAATCCTTGGGGTCCCCCGCGATCGCTTGGCAATCTCTTCTGTTCCTCCTTCATCGATCGGAATATTGAGAAGGGCAGCAGACCGTTTCACCACTTGACAGAGTTCTTCGGTGGTATAGAAATCAAGATTTCTCAGGATCCCGAACCTTTCCCGGAGAGGAGCGGAAAGGAGTCCTGCCCGTGTGGTGGCTCCTACGAGGGTGAATCGCTCCAGGCGATATCGGTGGCTTCGGGCGTGAGCCCCTTTATCAAAAATAAAATCGATACAGAAATCCTCCATGGCAGGGTAAAGGAACTCCTCCACCACCTTGGGAAGTCGGTGAATTTCGTCAATAAAAAGAACATCACCTCTCTCCAGGTGGGTCAGGATGCTAATCAAATCCCCTCCCTTCTCGAGGGCTGGCCCTGAGGAAGTGATGATCCGGACACCCATCTCATTTGCGATGATATGAGCAAGAGTGGTTTTGCCTAATCCGGGAGGAGAATGAAAAAGGATATGGTCCAGAGGTTCTCCCCTCCTTTTGGCTGCCTCAATGGCAATCTCCAGAGTCTCCACCACCTGCCTCTGACCGATATATTCTGAAAGTCTTCGGGGTCTCAGATCCAGAAGTTCCCCACCTTGGGAGGGAATTTCTTTTTCACTGTCTTTTTTTACCTGAGATTCTTTTTCAGTCTGTTTCATCATTTCCCCTTCACTCCATCTTTTTTACCCCGATTTGGAAAGGGGACCCCCTTTTTGACCTCGATAGACTTCCTCGAAGAGTTCCTCTGGAGTGGAAATGCTCGGATTCCTCTCCAAGGCCTCTCTCACCATTCTTTGGGCCTCACTCACCTTATGGCCAAGGTCTTTCACCAGGACTTCTTCTACCTGCTTCTTAAAATCAATCATATCCCCTTCAGGAGGAATTTCGTCCCCCTTCATCAGGGCAAATTTTCCCACCTTCCCATGAAGAGTCGCAATGATTTTATCAGCAGTCCTTTTTCCGATTCCCTTGAGTTTCTCAAGGGTCTTTGAATCCCTTTCTTCAATAGCCCGCGCAATTTCAGGAATGGGGAGGGTGAGGGCTTTGGCTGCGGTGGGAGGCCCGATATCTTCTACGGTGATCAACTTTTCAAAAAACTCTTTTTCAGGTTCGTGGTTAAAACCGATGAGAAGGGGTTTGGGATGTCGCTCGGTTTGATGATAGGAGATATAGAGTCTCACCACCTCTCCATCTTCCCCTGCCTTTTTGGAGTTGAAGGTCTTCCGGACAATCGCCGGCAGTAATATCTCATAGCCCACTCCATTGGTGAATACAATCACTCGGTCCTCCTCTTTTTTAAGGAGTTTTCCTTCAATGTAGCGGATCATTCTCCTTCCTTCTCAGCCAGAACTCATTTTTGGTTCTTTTACCATTTAAAATTTTTATTCCGGGAAAGTCCGGTTAAAGCCAAAGCAAGGGCATCTCCTGCGTGACTTGAGCTGAGAGGTTTTTCGATTCTGAGGATTTGACGGATGGCCCTCTTCATTTGCTCCTTATCGGCCCTTCCACTTCCGGTGAGGGCATATTTCACTTCCGTCGGTCTAACTTCAACGACCGGAATCCCTTCCTCTTGGGCCATCAGGTAGATGACCCCCCTGACTTCTCCTAATTGAATAGCGGCCTTGGGAAACTGTTTTAAAACAAACACCTCCTCAAGGACCAAAAAATCGGGTTTCCATTTTTCGGTAATCTCTTTCAAGCGATCGTAGATGGTTTTTAATCGAAAGGAGAGAGGAGTATTGGACCTCGTTCGAATCGCCCCCCATTCGCAAGCTCTACCTCCAAAATCTAAGGCCTCGACTATTCCGAAACCTGTCATGGCCAATCCTGGATCAATGCCAATGGCCTTCATGTCATCCTTTAGATGTAGAAAAAGCCACCCAATCATTGTCTCGCTTTAGGTGGCTTTGGTCAACTATTCAAGAGGATCTTCTTTAGGCGCTAAGCCTTTCCATCTCCTCATCAGAAATATCGAAGTTGGCATAAACCTTTTGGACGTCGTCGGAATCCTCAAGCCCCTCCATCAATTTCAACATTTGTTCCGCTTCTTTCCCGCTTAATTTCACTGTGGTCTGCGGCACCATGGTGACCTCTGCAATGGTCAGTTTAAATCCAGCTTCCTCTAAAGCCTTCTTCACCTCTTCAAATTGGGAAGGGGGAGTGGTGACCTCAAAATCCTTTCCGGTGTCTTTCACATCGAGGGCCCCCTTCTCTAAGGCCACTTCAATCAAACGGTCCTCATCCACTCCATTTTTATCGATCAGGATGAGACCCTTCTTTTCAAACATCCACGAGACACAACCCGACTCCCCTAAACTTCCATTATGTTTGGAGAAGATGTGTCGGATATCGGCCACGGTTCGGTTTTTATTATCCGTGAGGACTTCCACCATCATCGCTACTCCACCTGGGCCATATCCCTCATAGATGAGGTCTTCATAATGAGTTCCTTCCAACTCCCCGGTTCCTTTCTTAATGGCCCTTTCGATATTCTCCTTGGGCATATTCTCTGCTTTAGCTGCAAGGACGGCAGAGCGAAGTCTGGGATTAGAATTGATATCTCCTCCCCCTAATCTGGCAGCGACCATAATCTCACGGATCAGCTTTGTAAAGATCTTCCCTCGTTTGGCATCGGCCGCCCCTTTTTTCCGTTTAATCGTGCTCCATTTTGAATGACCTGACATATCGCCTCGATCTTTTTTTATAAATTGAATGGTGGGCGCTACTGGATTTGAACCAGTGACCTCCTGCGTGTGAAGCAGGCGTTCTCCCCCTGAACTAAGCGCCCAAACAGTATTATTTTATTCCATTATTACGAAAAGTCAACCCTCCCATCAAATTTGTAAGAAATATCGCTCCAGAATCATCCACTGAAGGGTATCCAACGGTCTTGCAAAACCTTTTTCTTTTTGTAAGGCTCTAATTCCACAGATAATGCAAATCGAGATGGGATCCGATTTCCCCACTCCTTTCACATTCTTCATGGTTGGGTCTGTCAGAAGTTTTATTCTCAATTCCTTAACAAATTGGTATAGATCCCGATAGATGGGAAACAGTGGGGAGGACTGTGCCTTTCCTTCATAGGGAAAAAGATGTCTTCGAATACCCTCCCTTAAGGCCTCAGACCAATTTTTTAACCTTGCTTCCTCCACTTCCCTGCGCAACACTTCTAATATATCTGTATGTTCGATATTCCAATTCATTAACTCATCCATGAGCTCCTCATAACTTCTCGTTTCGATCTTTGGTGGAGAGTCAAGACCGTCCTTCCCTCTTTGTCCCCCTTTTAATAAAAAGAAATCTAAAATTCCCAAAATTTCCTCTTCTTCTCTTCTCTCATTTCGATGAAAAGAATATAAAGAATCTTTAAATTTCTTTCATTTTATCAGAATTACTGGAAGTGTCAACCACCGCTTAAAAAAAATTTTCTCGGCTCCTCAATACTTAAATTCCTTATAATAATAACCTTTCAGAATTTCACGATACCTCACTCCTCTGGAGGAAGGAGAGAGATTCCAAGATTCATGTAGGATGGAGAGAAAGAGGAAGGTTAATGAGAGACCGAAGGACGGTCCTCTTTAATCTTCAACTTCAACTTCTCATCAGGATAGATTCGATCGGATCCATTTAGTTTATTCCATTTTTTAATATCTGAAATCGAAAGTTGATATTTCTTAGCAATATCCCACAAGGTATCCCCTTTTTTCACCAAATAAAGGATCTCCCGGGTTCCACACTCCTCTTTCGATATTTCTGACGTCCCATTGTCTAATCTTATCTTTAACTGATCCCCGGGCACCAGTTTGGTTTCAGAAACGACTTTGTTCTCTCGACTCAGAGCCCCGATGTTGACCCCTAACTCATTGGCAATGCTCCAAAGCGTATCCCCCTTCTTAACAGTATAAATGATTTCCTTCTTCTCTGGCACGGATTCTTTTTGCTTTCCTCTGGCCAGGGATGGAGAAATTCCAGGTTCTTGAGGAAGAGGAATTAGAATATTCATTCCGGCTGTTAAACGGCTTCCTTTCCCCAATCGATTGAGCTCCAAAATGGGGGTCGGATCCACTTTATAACGTCTTGCAATTCCCTGAAGAGTCTCCCCCCTCTTGACCACGTGAGTCCGAAATTTCGTCTTTATATCAGGCTGCAGAAGAGGAAAATTTTTCAAAAAAAGTTCTTTCTTTCCTAAGGGAATCTTAATCTCATAGGCTGGATCATCAGGTGGGGTACACCATCTTAAGAGTTCAGGGTTCAATTCCTTCAGTTCTTCCAGAGAAATCTCACAAGCCATAGCAATGAGATTGAGATCTGTGGCCGGAGGAACATGGACCTTCTCGTATCTTAAGGGTTCTTCATATTCAATATCGGTAAACCCGTACTTCTCAGGATCTTTAGCAATGAGGGCGGCAGCAATCATCTGGGGAACATAATCTTTGGTCTCCTGTTTGAGATAACGATATCTCGTGAGTTCCCAGAAGTCCTCTGTCCGATAACGTTTCATCGCCGTGGCTATCTTTTTCTCTCCTGCATTATATCCAGCCGCAGCCAGATACCAGCATTCGAACATATCATAGAGGTCTTTGAGATATTTTGCAGCGGCAATCGTAGATTTTTCGGGGTCTCTTCTCTCATCGACCCACCAATTCACTTTAAGACCGTATTTTTTCCCTGTAAGGTAGATAAACTGCCACGGCCCCGAAGCTTTACTTCTCGAATAGGCATAAGGATTAAACCCACTTTCAATAAGAGCCATGTAGACAAGATCTTCCGGGAGACCATTTTCTTTCAACACATTTGTCATAAAAGGAATATACTTTTCAGAACGGGCAAGCCAATTGGAGAATCGATTCCTTCCGGTGGTCTGAAAATAATGAATAAAATATTCTACTTTTGTATTGATCACAATCGGAATATCAAACTCTTTCTTCCTCCCTCGGGGATCCCCTACGAATGGGTCCAATCTAAAATCATCACTCGCCTCATCAATGATAGGAAACTCCAATCCTCTGGCCATGGAGGATCCCGTGGAAAGAGATTGAGGAAATGCGGTAATGGGAGTTAATGAATTTTCTGAAAAGAGTTCCTCTAATTCAGACTGGGTAAAAAGGGAGGGGGAAGCGGGTTTAGGAGGATTTTTTTGAGAAGGAGGAGTTAAATGAGGAAAACAGGAGGAAAAAAGAAACAAGAGGAGTCCGATTCCGATCATCCTTCCCTTCAATGAAGACCCTCCTCACAATATCTCAGAATCGAATGAGAAAAATTTTTCAAAAAGATGTCACAATTTTTTATGGGTTGTCAAGTCCTGCTAAAAATCTCTTGAACCTGTGTACAAATTTGTCCTTTTAAGAGTAAAAAAATGGATATATTTTTTAAAAAATTCGTTAAATATTTTTTACAGCAATTTTTAGGCCAAATATTTTTTCAACTGCTCTAGGGTTCCATTCCTACCTTTACTGGAAGACTGGGATCCGAAGCCCATTCGACCCAGGATCCCCGATAGAGACGAACTTTTGGGTACCCCATCACATGCTTTAAGGTAAAATAAAGATGGCTGGCCTCTCGCCCCGTTCTGCAGTGAACAACGATCTCCCTCTGTCGGTCAACCCCTGCTTCTGAAAAAATCTTTTCCAGATCCTCCTTCTTTTTCCAAACCCTGACCTCTTCTCCTTCAAGCACAGTCTCCCAAAATATATTTTTAGCCCCAGGGATGTGACCTCTTCGGATCTCCTCTCCCTCTTCCCCGCTATATTGTTTAGGGGGGCGAGCATCTAAAATGAGCGCTCCTTTGGAGTGGATATGATGAAGAACCAGTTTCTTTTCTGCCAAGGTCTCGGAGACAGTTTTTCCAAAAAATTTTTTGGGAGAAAGGGAAGGATATTCTTGCGTGATTGGACGCCCTTCCACGACCCACTTTTCCCATCCCCCATTCAGAATCCCGACCTTTCGATGCCCCAAGTAATCGAATATCCAAGCGAGCAGAGTGGCATTAGGATTAGACTTTTCAGAATAAAGGACCACCCACATATCATTAGAGAGACTTAAATACTCTCCCATAATTTTCTCAAGAACTATTCGATCAGGATTTTGAGCCGGAATCCCATTTCTTGGAACTCTTAGATTTTCAAAATGAAAATAAAGGGCATTGGGAAGATGTCCTTTAAGATACTCCAAAAGAGAACCCCGCATATCGATAATCCGAAGGGAGGGGTGATGAACCAGAGGGGCTATCTCCCAAGTCTCTACCAGCCTCGGGAAATGGAGATTTTTAAAAGGAATGCTTTTTGACCATAGGGGGGCCGCATAAAAAAGAAGAAACAAAAGACCAAAGAAATAACCTATCCTTTTCCTTTTCATCAAAGACTCCTTGGCTACCGATTTCTCTTCTTCTCCAGGGCGATTCGATAGAGTTGAAGATACTCCTCTGCCGATCTCTCCCAGGAGAAGTCAGAGGTCATGGCATTGTGGATGAGCCGTCTCCAGTGCTCCGGTTGAAAATAGAAATGAATCGCCAGCTTAATCTGATTTAAACACTCTTTGGCGTCATAATGGATGAATTTGAAGCCGTTTCCTTTTCCTGTGGCGGGATCATAATTCATGATCGTATCATCCAACCCCCCGGTAGCCCGAACGATGGGAATGGTTCCATATCGCAAGCTATAAATCTGATTGAGTCCGCAGGGCTCATATTTGGAGGGCATTAAAAACAGGTCTGCCCCCGCCTCAATCTGATGGGCCAAGGGTTCATCAAAAGTGATTCGAATGGCCGCTTTTTCAGGATACCTCTGAGCCACTTGACGGAAAAGATCATGGTACTTCTGTTCCCCAGTTCCTAAAAGAACAAAACCAATATCCAGACTGAATAACTCATCCAGAATCTCCATCAGGAGATCGAATCCCTTCTGGTCTGCCAGTCTCGAAATCATTCCTATCAGGGGAACCTTCTCTATTGAGGAAGGAAGCCCGAGCCTTTGGAGAAGATCCTTTTTACATTCCCTTTTACCGGAAAGGTCATTGAGATCATAGTGGGCTACGAGATAGGGGTCCCGGGAGGGATCCCATTGTCCGTAATCCACTCCATTGAGAATCCCGTATAGATCTTCTTTTCTCTTTCTTAAAATCCCATCCAATCCGTAACCGAATTCAGGAGTTTGAATCTCCTGGCTATATTTTTTACTGACCGTATTGATGACATCGGCATAGACAATCCCTGCCTTCATAAAATTGATTCGCTCCCAGAACTCAATCCCCTCTGGGTGATACATCTCCATGGGAAGACCGGTGAGGCGAAACTTCTCTTTCTTGAAGAGTCCCTGATAGGCAATATTGTGAATCGTAAAGACGACGGCGGTTTGAGAAAAGAGAGGATCCTCACGATGGAGGGATTGAAGATAGGCAGGAATGAGTCCGGTTTGCCATTCATGATGGTGAATGAGATCGGGTGAAATGTTTAAGTGATGACAAAGCTTGAGGACGGCCTTGGAGAAGAAGATGAAACGCTCTGCATTATCAAAATAATCCCCTTTGGGGGTGCTATAGAGATATTCCCGATCAAAGAACTCATCTCGACCAATGAAATAGACCGGAATCTCAGGAGCAAGGCTTCCTCGATAAATCTCTGCTGGGAAGACCTCTTCGCCAATGGATACCTCTATTTCTTCTCCCAAGAACTCGATGGGAGCTCCGGATTGTTTGACTTTTCGATAATAGGGCATCACCAAAGTCATCTCACATCCCAGAGGCTGAAGGTATTTGGGAAGAGCTCCGGCCACATCGGCCAGTCCCCCCGTTTTGGCAAAAGGAACGGCTTCCGGGGTGACAAATAGAACGCGAAGAGATGGGTTCATCACTTCTTCCTTTTTTCTTCAGAGTATAGAGTAAAAACTCAAATCATCACTCGTTTGATTTCTCCTTGGGTTCTCCCCAGAGAAGGACGCGATGAGGAAAGGGAATCTCGATTCCTTTTTCATCAAAACGAATCTTGATCCTTCTCCTCAATTCTCTCCCCACTTCCCATTGTTTGAGTGGAATGGTCTTGATCATCATTCGAATAAAGACTTGAGATTCCCCAAATTGCTCAACCCCCAAAATCTGTAAGGGTTCGAGAATGGCACTTTTGAAAGGCTCCTCCTGGGACAATTCTTTACCAATCTGAGAAAGAGTCTCCATCACCTGATCTATGTTTTCCCGGTAGGAGACTCCTACATCTAACACCGCCCGGGACCATTCCTTGGAGAGATTACTGACAATCTTAATCTCACCGTTGGGGATGGTGTGAACCCTCCCCTCGAGATCCCTCAGCACGGTTCTTCTCAGACTCAGGGATTCGACCATCCCTGAGACCCCTGCCACCTGAATCACATCTCCGATTCGATATTGATTCTCAAGAATAATAAAAAACCCACCAATCACATCTCTCACCAGACTCTGAGCTCCAAAACCGATGGCCAAAGCTCCCACTCCAGCCGTAGCAAGTAAGGGCCCCAGCTGAATTCCTAATTCTCCAAGGATCATCAGAATTGCCAAGAAGAAGAGAAGGATAAGAAGGGCGTGGCGAAGAATATTGCCTAAGGTGTGAGCCCTTTTCTTGGCTTCAAGGGCCTGAATAGGATCTTTTTCCGGAATCCATTTCTCCATCCATTTCAGAATCCATTTGGACATCTGGGAGAGGATGAGCAAACCGATCAGAATCCCAAAAATCTTGATTCCGGAACTCGTAAGCCAGGCAGTCAGTTTTTCCATGAAGGTTAAACCTGGGGTCTATTTAAATCTTGTTCAAGAAAGAAATCATTTTCAGGGAAGTAAAAAGCAAAGGATTTATTCTGCCTTTTCAGTCTTCCGAATCATCTTTTCCAGCCGGTCCAGGGCATCTGCTGTCTTCTCTCTTAAGGCCTCTGTCATGGCTGCCAGCGCCTCTATCTGTTTTTTCAAATCAGGAGAGGAAGCCTTGGACTCTAATTGTTGACGCAGTTCCGTAATCCCACCCGTCCGCTGGTAGGCCAGAATGGCAATGATCAGCGCAACGACAGCAATAAGCAGGGTGATTCCCTCCATCTCTATGGACCTCCTTCCATTTTGGCATGAAGATACTGTATTCCTTTTAAATTTTCAACCGAATCCTTTTCTCCCTCTTTGGAACCCAAGGGAACTTGAAGACTTTGAGGAGTGACAATCCCTACAGACATAATCGTTTTGATCGCTTCTTCGATGGTCAGATGAGAAGGAATGATCTTGTCTCGGGGAAGAAAGAGAAGAAATCCTTGAGGAGGGAAAAAGGCTGTAGGAATAAAGACAGTGATCCGAGTCTCCCCCCGGAGATCCTTTAACTCATTTGTGGTAAATCCAAGAACAAAATTTCCATCCTGAGGAAACTCTACAAATACAGCCTGACGGAAGGAACCCTTCCGAGAGGCCGAAAAGGCATCGGTAAGTTGTTTGGAAGAGAGGTAGATATTTTTTACCACAGGAATGTTGGTAAAGAGGCGATCTGTCCAGCTTATCAGTTTTTTACCCAATACATTGGTCCCAATCACACCCAGCAGGTAGAGAAGAAAAAAGAAAGCCAGGATTCCCAATCCTGGGAAGGAGACTTCCCTTTGAAAAAGGAACCAGGTCAACCTCAACATGGGTTGACCCAAGATGTTATCCAAGGTTTGAAAGACAAATTTGAGCACAAAAAAAGTGATCCCGAGGGGGAGAACAAGAAGAATCCCTGCAAAGATCTTTGCTCGAAGATGTTTGAAGAGAGATTTCATTATGATCTACTCGTATCCTGGGAGAGAATTCTCTTTAAATCCGATTCTTCAACCACTTCCTTCTCAAGAAGAAATCGAGCCAGCTCTTCCAATTTTTCTTTTTTAGACTCCAGGATCTCTTTTGCTCTCTGATGGGTCTGATCGATAATCTTCTTGACCTCCTCGTCAATCTTTCTTGCCGTCTCTTCACTGTATTCTCTGGAAGAGGAAATAGGAGAGGAGAGAAAAAGGGGTTTCTTCTCTTTTTCAAAAGAGACATATCCCAGGGTTTCACTCATCCCGTATTCCTTGACCATACTCGTTGCAATATCAGTGGCTCGCTGTAGATCATTATGAGCCCCAGTAGAGATCTCCCCGAAGACGATTTCTTCAGCCACTCTTCCCCCCATGAGAACGGTTAATCGATCCAGAAGTTCGGAGCGGGTCATGAGATAGCGATCTTCGGTGGGAAGCTGGAGGGTATATCCCAATGCGGAGACTCCTCTCGGGATGATGGAGATCCGACGGACAGGATCGGCATTGGGAACACTGGAGGCCACGATGGCATGCCCGGATTCATGGAATGCGACAATCTCCTTCTCCTTCTTTGACATCAGTCGCCTTTTCTTCTCGAGACCGGCGACCACCCGGTCAATCGCCTCCTCGATATCCGCCATTTCCACCGCATCCTTATTCTTTCTTGCTGCGAGGAGGGCGGCCTCATTGATGATGTTCGCTAAATCAGCACCAACAAATCCGGGAGTCCTTGAGGCAATCACTTTCAGATCCACATCAGGAGCCAGTTTCACATTCCGGGTATGAATCTTTAAGATCTCCTCCCGCCCCACAATATCCGGTCGATCCACGACTACGTGTCGATCAAAACGGCCTGGTCTGAGGAGGGCTGGATCTAAGATCTCAGGACGGTTGGTCGCGGCCATGATGATCACCCCGGTATTCGGATCAAATCCATCCATTTCTGCAAGGAGTTGATTGAGGGTCTGTTCCTGCTCATCATGTCGGCCGATGGGATTCACGCCCCTAGCCTTCCCCAGTGCATCAAGCTCATCAATAAAGATAATACAGGGGGCATGATTCTGGGCTTGGGCAAAGAGGTCGCGAACCCTGGCTGCTCCGACTCCTACAAACATCTCTACAAAATCAGAACCACTGATGGAGAAAAAGGGAACATTGGCCTCTCCAGCCACTGCGCGGGCAAGCAAGGTCTTCCCTGTACCTGGGGCTCCCACTAAGAGAACCCCCTTTGGAATCTTTCCTCCAAGGCGTTGAAACTTTCCAGGATTCTTTAAAAATTCAACGACCTCTTTGAGTTCCTCTTTAGCCTCATCAATTCCCGCTACATCCATAAAGGTGACTTTCTTATCCTTCTCGGCATAGATCTTAGCCCGGCTTTTCCCAAACGACATGACACTCGTTTCAGGTCCTATCCTGGAAAGGAGAAACCTCCAGAAGAAGATGAACAGAACCAGAGGAAGGATCCAGGAAAGAATATTGGTTAACCATTTACTTTCAACCTTCCCGGTATATTTAATCTGTTTGGCATCAAGCTGTTTGACCAGGTCAGGGTCAGCAACTCTCACGGTTTGAAAGTTCACCGTCCCCTTCGCACTCTCCATCTTTCCTGTAATGGTCTCTTCGGTAATGGTGAGGTCACTGACTTTCCCCTCCCGAACCAATTCTTTAAAGTCACTGTAGGGGATGACAACTTCTGTCTTTTTAGTGACAAGATAATGTTGGATGAAAAGGATGATCAGGAAAGCGATCACAAAATACCAGATCGTGAAACTCGTTTTCTTCAAGCCCGGTTTTCTTCCCCGATCCGGAGGTTCCTTCACCCGAAGGAGGTCCCTGATATCTGGAGGAGACTTTTGCGATTTCTTCATCTATTTTTCTCCAAACACACGATGAAAGATATCTTCCACATGTTTGAGATGGGTTCGAATATCAAAGGTATGATCGAGTTCCTCTGGGCTAACAAGGCTCTTGACCGTATCATCTTGACACAGGAGGGTCTTAAAATCCCCTCCTTCTTCCCATACCTTCATGGCATTTCGCTGAACGACTTGATAGGCCTCTTCCCGAGAGAGTCCCTTTTTGGTGAGAAGCAAAAGAATGGCTTCCGAATAAATGAGTCCACCCATCTTTTCGAGATTTTTTCTCATCTGTTCCGGATAGACCATCAGATTCTCCACCAAGGAGGTGAACCGCTGAAGCATATAGTCCATCAGGATCGTTGCATCAGGAGCAATCACTCGCTCCACGGAGGAGTGACTGATATCTCGTTCATGCCAGAGGGCAATATTCTCAAGGGAGGCCAGACTGTAAGATCGAACCAGTCTGGCAAGCCCTGAAAGATTCTCGGCCGAAATGGGATTTCTCTTATGGGGCATGGCGGAGGAACCCTTCTGGCCCTGGGAAAAGAATTCCTCAGCCTCCAAGACTTCGGTGCGCTGAAGATGTCTCAGCTCCACTGCAAATTTTTCAATGGAGGAAGCAATCAGAGCTAAGGTCGTAAAAAATTCTCCGTGGAGATCCCGCTGAATGATCTGGGTGGAGATGGGGGCAGGCTGAAGTCCCAATCGCTTGCAGACCCTCTCTTCCACCACCGGAGGAATATGGGCAAAGGTTCCCACTGCACCTGAGATCTTTCCTACCCGGATGGTCTCCCTTGCCCTCTCCATTCGAAGAAGATTGCGTTTCATCTCATCATACCAGAGAGCCATCTTAAGGCCAAAGGTGATCGGTTCAGCGTGAACCCCATGGGTGCGTCCGATCATCGGGGTGTCTTTATATTGGAACGCCTTCTCTTTCAACACTTCCAAGAGACGTTGAATATCCTTTAGGATGAGTTCAGAGGCTTCCCCCAGGAGAAGGGCAAGAGAGGTATCGAGAATATCAGAAGAAGTAAGACCATAGTGAAGATATCTCGAGAGGGGCCCGATGGATTCTCCCACATTGGTCAAAAAAGCAATGACATCATGCTTGGTGACCTTTTCTAATTCATGAATTCGTTCCACATCAAAACGGGCCTTCCTTCGAATCTCCTCTACGGCCTCTTTTGGAATCTCTCCCAATTCAGCCAAGACTTCACATACCGCAAGCTCTATTTCGAGCCAGGTCTCAAATTTCCTCTGCTCGGTCCAGATTCTCGCCATCTCCGGACGGGTATATCTGGGGATCATCCTTCAACCTCTCTTTTATTATCATTTTAAAACATTTTACTGGATCCATCTATAAAGTCAACTCTATTCTAATCCTCCCTCATTGACATTCTTAGGATTGGAAGGCATATTAATTTCGTGATCGTGCTGAGATCCCAAAGGGAGATTGAACAACTGAGAAAAGCCAACATGATCGTGGCCGAGGTGTTTCGAGAACTTAAAAGGGTCATCGCTCCGGGAATTTCGACCCAGGAATTAGATCGACTCGCAGAAGCGATCATCTTGGCAAGAGGAGGGATTCCTGCTTTTAAGGGATATCGAAACTTCCCGGCAACCCTCTGTGTGTCCATTAATGAAGAAGTCGTTCATGGCATTCCAGGCCCCCGGAAACTGAAAGAAGGCGATATTGTAAGTATCGATGTGGGGGTAAACTTTAATGGTTATTTTGGAGATGCAGCCATCACTTTTCCAGTAGGAGAGGTGGATCAAGAGGCGAAACGCCTCCTGGAGGTCACGGAGAAGGCCCTTTATATTGGCATTGAGAAAGCCCGACCGGGAAATCGCCTTTACGATATCTCTCACGCCATCCAGACCTGGGTGGAATCCCATGGGTTCTCTGTGGTGAGAGATTTTGTCGGACATGGGATTGGAACCCATCTTCATGAAGATCCTCAAATCCCTAACTTTGGCTTGCCCCAGCGAGGACCGCGGATAGAGAGTGGAATGGTCTTTGCCTTGGAGCCTATGGTGAATGAGGGGACTTATGAGGTGAAGGTATTATCCGACGGGTGGACGGTGGTTACAGCCGATGGAAAACGTTCGGCCCATTTTGAACACTCCATTGCCATTACCGATGGAGAGGCTGAAATTTTAAGCAAACTCTCATGAAAGCTGAAAAATAGGATAAGGGAGAAAAGATGTACCGGGTAGCAAAAGATATGGTGGATCTGGTGGGATACACCCCATTGGTAAAAATCAACCATCTGGTTCCTAATAAGAGAGTGAAGGTTTATGCCAAGCTGGAAAAGTATAATCCGGCGGGTTCGGTGAAGGATCGAATAGCGAAATATATGATTGAATATGGAGAAAGGGAAGGTCTCCTGACCAAAGATAAAATCGTAATCGAACCTACGAGTGGGAATACTGGAATCGCCTTGGCCATGGTTTGTGCGGTGAAGGGATACCGACTTGAAATTGTCATGCCCGAGACCATGAGTGTGGAACGAAGAAAGATCCTCACGGCTTATGGAGCAAAAGTGATTTTGAGCGATGGATCAAAAGGGATGGATGGTGCTATTGACCTCGCTGAAGAGATTGCCAAAGATCCAAAATACTATATGCCTCATCAATTCGAAAATCAATACAATGTCCTGGCTCATTATGAAACGACCGGGGTCGAGATCTGGAAGGCCACTCGGGGAAAGGTGAAGATGTTTGTGGCAGGTATGGGAACGACAGGAACTTTGATGGGTGTCTCCAAACGACTTAAAGAGTATAACCCGGAGATCAAGATCGTAGGGGTTGAACCCTATCCCAATTCCAAGATACAAGGTCTGAAAAACCTCGACTCTCAATACGTCCCTGAGATCTATGATCCGAGTCGACTGGATGAAAAGATTAAAGTGACGGATGAGGATGCTTTTGAAATGGCCAGGATTCTCACCCTTCGAGAAGGAATCTTCTGCGGGATCAGTTCTGGAGCAGCCATGTGGGGTACTCTTCAGAAAGCGAAAGAAATGGATGGGGGAGTCATCGTCACCCTTTTCCCCGATGGAGGAGAAAGGTATGTGAGTACCCCTCTCTATGAACCAAGCAAATGTTTTGAATGCTTAAAGAAACATCGTATTCCTACCTGCCTCACCGAAGAGTATATCAATGCCCTGGAATGTTTGGTGAAAAACGAGATTTAATCTTTCCGAAAGGGTCTTTACAATTTATATTTAAATTTCCGTAACAGTTCTTTTCTCCAGGCTACTCCATCCTCTTTTTCGATCCCTTTGGGAGAGGAACCATCAATGACTCCCAGAACCCCCCTTCCCTGCTCCGATTGGGCTAAAATCACCTCTACGGGATTGGCGGTAGCGCAGAAGAGGGTACAGACTTCCTGGCACATCTTAATGGCATTTAGAATATTGATGGGATAGGCATCCTTGATATAAATAATAAACGTATGGCCGGCCCCAATCCTGAAGGCTTGGTTCATGGCAAGCTCCTTGAGCGCCTCGTCATTTCCTTCTCCTCGAACCAAACAATGACCTGAGGCCTCACAGAACCCTATGCCAAATTTGGCCTGTGGAACGCTACTTATGATGATTTCATAAAGATCTTCTACTGTTTTGATGAAGTGGGTCTGACCAAAAATGACATTACATCCCTCCGGGATCTCCAATCGTTCGATCTTTAGCTCCATCTTTCTCTCCTCCTTTACTTGACCGAGATAATCTGACCCCCGGTCATCCTTATGAGTTCTGAAGGGGTAAGTTTAAAGACGGCATTGGGGGTCCCTGCGGCTGCCCAAATCTCTTCATACCTCAAAAGGTCCTCATCGATAAAGATCTCCATCTTCTCCTTATGCCCCACCGGAGGAACACCTCCAATCACAAACCCTGTCTTTTGGCGCACAAAATCAGCATCGGCCTTCCCTATGGGCTCAGAAATCTTCTCTTCTATTCTTTTTTCATTAATTCGATTGGGTCCGCTCGCAATGACCAATACGGGCCGGTTTGTCTTCATGGTTCGGAAGACAATCGACTTTGCAATCTGCCCCACCTCACAACCCACCGCCTGAGCTGCATCGGCAGAGGTTCTCGTAGGAGTCTGAAACTCCAGGATCTCGTTTTTAAACCCGAGCTCTCTCAGAGTGTCCTGAACCCTCTTCGCGCTTGGACTTAGAGTCACTTCTTGCAACATGTCTTAAAATTTATGGAATTTGTAAAAAGATGTCAATATTTAAATGGGCTAATCTTTATCTTTTCCCCATCGGTCAGAATGGTAATCGCCCCCAGTTCATCCGTTCTCAAAAGAGTCGACCCTATCTGAAGATATCGTCTGAGGACTTCAGGATGGGGAAGTTTTGTCCTTCCTCCTCCGACACTTAGAATCGCATACCGAGGTTTCACCTTTTCGAGAAAAATTGGACTGCTCGAAGAGTCACTTCCATGATGAGGAACCTTTAAAACATGGGCTTGAAGGGGATAACCCATTCTGACCATTCTTGCCTCTGCTTCTCTCTCAATGTCTCCCGTAAATAGAAAAACAATCTCCTTAAACCTCAATCTCAATACGAGTGATTGATTGTTGAGAGTGGAGCCCTCTCTCAATTTCTTTGAAGAAAGAATTGAAGACGGGGGATTGAATATCCTAATTTCTACTCCTTGAAAGTGGATGGGAGGAGTGTCTTCAGTTAATATGAAATCCTTCACCTTTTTTTCTTCAAGGATCTTTTCCAATTGGAGGGATATCCCTGAACCATCCCTCACCCCATTGCTCCAGAACTGGCCGATCGAGAATTGGGAGGCTATAAAATTTAGACCCTTGAGATGATCTGGATCGGGATGAGTCAAAGTAAGAATGTCGATCTTCCTGATCCTCTTCTTCCATAAAAAGGGAGCGATTACTTTTTTCCCTATATCAAATCGTTCATCGGGAAGCCCTCCCCCATCCATTAACATCTTTTTCCCCTTTGGAAATTCGATCAGAATGGAATCACCATGGCCCACATCTAAAAAGGTGACCCGAAGATCCTTTTGAAAGAGATCCTTGATCTCCCAGTAGACGAGACTCAGAGAAAAGAGAATACAGATTCCTACAAAAAGCCACCGAATGCCTTTCTTTCTGAGGTGAACTGAGAGGAAGAGAAGGCTATAGAAGAGAATGATCTCAAATCCTGTCGGGGGAGGAAGGTATATCGAAGCATAGGGAATAGAGCCAGCCCAGCTCACCCAACCCAGAAGTCCCCGGGTTAAATGAACATTGACCGTGATCAACCAAGAAGCCAGGGGAGGGAAGAAGAATGAAAAGAGGGAAGCCAGTAAGGCCAGAGGAACGATCAGAAAACCCACCCAAGGGATGGCTAACAAATTGGTAAGAAATCCGATTAAAGAGAAACGATTAAAGTGAAGGGTCACAAAAGGGGCGGTCCCCAGAATGGCCACAGCGGTAGTCACCAGGGAGATTTTAATATATTTGATCAGAAGCCCCCTCCTGGAGGATCTGGGGGGAATCGGGAGGTCGTCTCGTCTAAATTCTTTTACGATCCGCGGGACGAGATAAAGAATAGAGAGAACAGCAAGAAAGGAAAGCTGAAAAGAGACATCAAAAAGAGAAGGGGGTGAAAAAAGGAGAATCAGAAAAGCAGCCAAGGCAAGACTGTGGAGGAGATGTCTTTCACGGTCAAACAGAATAGAGAGAAAAAGAACGAGGACCATGATGGCCGATCGAACGACCGAGATTCCTCCTCCTGCAATCAACGTATAGAGGAGGAGGAAAGGGATGGTCAGAAAGGAGGCCAGTTTTTTTACCGGAAAAGAAAGGAGAAGAAATTCTGACCTCTTGAGAACCCAGAAGAAAAGGAAAAAAGAAAGAAAGGCCACAATCCCGAGATGATCCCCAGAAATGGCCAGTAGATGAGCAATTCCCGAGATAATAAAAAGCTCCCTTATTTTTTCTGGGATATCTCCCTGTTCTCCCAGGACAAGCGCTCGAAAAATAGAGGAAAAGGGGGGGTTGACCTCTCTTATTAAAAAATCCCTGATCGAGTCTCTCCACTTCTCAATTTGGAAAAGAACAGGGTGGGGAGGACGAGTTCCTAACTTTACCCATTCCCTTCCATGAGGGATAAACCCAATGGCGTAGATCCGCTGAAAGGCCAGATAACGCTCGTAATCAAATCCTCCTAAATTACGAAACCCAACAGGTCTTTTTAATCGACATAAGAATCGAAGATGATCTCCATAGTGAATCGCAACCTCTCTCTCCTTAAAAATGAGAAGAAGATAACCTTCCACGGGAAGATTTTGTTCCTCAAGGAGGATTCGATGGGTTTTAATTAAAAGCTGGGTTCCATGATCCGTGATCTGAGGAGAGCGATAAACGGTCCCTTCGATCCCTATGGGGTCTGGGCCAATGAATCGGGAAATGTGATTGGAGGGAAGAGGAGGGTGAAGGTATAGATGGATGGAGGAGATTCCTAAAAAGAGGAAGAAAAAGATGAAATTAAATGAACTCCACTTTAACTTATTTAAAATCAAAAAGAAGGTTCCTAAGAAGAAGACAGAGACCGAAACAAGAAAGAAGAAGAATGGGGGAGGGGAAAGAGGAAGATTCCCAAGAAAGATACCTAAAGTATAGGCGAAGAGGATGGGAATCAGAGGGAGGCGAAGGGACTTCATTTCTTTCGCCTCCAAAGGATCAATCCCTCATGAATTGCCGGGCCATCAACCATCGTTGAGACTGATTGCTCTCCCCATAAAGTTGAGTGACCTTTGCATCTCTCATCATCCGTTCCATCGGATAATCCCTCATATACCCATATCCCCCAAGGATCTGAACGGCATCCGTGGTCACTTTCATAGCGACATCTGTAGCAAAAATCTTGGCAATGGCAGATAGCCTCTCGCTCCTTTCCCCTTGGGCTTCTATTTCTTCCGCAGCTTGATAGACTAAGGCACGAGCGGCTTCGGTCTGGGTGGCCATATCCGCGAACATAAATTGGATGGCCTGGAAAGAGGAAATCGGTTTACCAAATTGAATCCGATCATTCGCATATTGGATGGCATAATCCATGGCTCCTTGAGCGAGACCTACGGCCAGTGCTCCAATAGGAGGCCTTGAACGGAGAAGGGTTTCCGAAGCCATCCTTCCTCCTTCCCCTTCTTCTCCAAGAAGATGGGTCCAAGGAATTCGACAATCCTTCAGGATAAGATCGGTGACTGCCACCCCTCTCATCCCGATCCTCTTTTCTCTTTCTCCAAATTGAATCCCTGGGGTTTGACTTTCCATCACGAAGGCCGAAAGAGCTTCTTCTCTCTTCTGAGAGGAGGTCAAGGCAAAAACCGTATAAAGGTGTGCAATCCCACCGTTCGTGACAGAAGACTTCTTTCCGGTCAAGAGGTACCCCTCTGATCCTTTTCGGGCAAGGGTCTTTATCGAAGAGAAATAAAATTCGCCCTCCCCTTCATTCAAGGCAAACGCTATAAGACAATTCTCCTGAGAGATCTTTGGATATAGCCACTCCTTTTGAGAAGGGCTCCCTCCAATGATGATGGGAAGGGTTCCGATGCTTTGAGCCAGAATGAATAAGGCTACCGAGCCAGAAACCTTTGCGATCTCTTCGATGAGGATGCACAGGGAAAAAAGATCTCCATTGACCCCTCCATACTCATCGGGAAGAAGAAAGGACAGAAGCCCTTGCTTTCCAATATATTCAATCAACTCCTGGGGGATCTCCTCGGAGGCATCGATTTCAGAGGCATGAGGACCGATCACCTTCTGGGCCGTCTTCACGGCAAGATCCTTTACCATCTCTCTTTCTTTATCTATTTTCTTCATCACGCAAACCTTCCAAAGGGAATAGAGTGAAAGACACTGAATGATAAAATAAAATTCGGTAGATTTTCAATGAAAAAATGAAAATCTCGGATTTGACTTTTATGAAAAAAATCATATAATTAATCGTTTAAAATCCTTCGTGAAAGGAGGGGAAAAATGGATGCCCGGCATTAGAATTAAAGAGAATGAATCCTTCGAAAATGCACTGCGCCGATTCAAGAAGCAGGTGGAAAAGACAGGAATCTTTTCCGAAATTCGAAAAAGGGAACATTATGAGAAGCCCAGTGTAAAGCGGAAACGAAAGGCCTTAGCTGCAAAGAAAAGGGCCATGAAACGGCTTCGAAAGATGATGGAGAGGAGTTAAGATGAGCTTAGAAGAGAGAATTCTTGAGGCAATGAAAGAGGCAATGAAAAGCAACGATAAGGCTCGACTCTCCACGATCCGAATGATTCGTTCCTCTCTAAAAAACAGAGAAATTGAGCTCAGAAAGAAGCTTGAAGATGAAGAGATCATCCGGGTGATCCAGGGAATGATCCGAAAGAGTGAGGAGGCCATCGAACAGTTTCACGCAGGAGGAAGAACCGATCTGGTAGAGAAAGAGAGAAAGGAGATTGAAATTCTAAAATCTTTCTTGCCCCAACCCCTCGGACAGGAGGAATTGATCAGGATGATTGATGAAACGATTCAAGAACTCAAAGCGACTTCCCTAAAGGATCTGGGGAAGGTGATGAAGTCGATCATGCCCAAAATCGGGGGGAGAGCCGATGGGAAGTTGGTCAATCAACTGGTGAAAGAGAGGCTTTCCCCGTAATTTTACCTCCGACCCTTCAATGGGGGTTAGCTCCCTTTCAGGATCTATGGATGATCGTTCCCTCAGGGCGTTAGAATTTTATTCCATTTTAAATCTCTTAAGCTCTTTTTCCATCTCCCCTCTCGGGGAAAAAAAGGCAAAGGCCCTTAGACCCGTCTCAGAGCGAAGAATCATTGAGTCCCGTCTGAATGAAGTGACAGAATTTCAAGAAGTCTTAAAGGAAGGAAAGGATCCTCCTCTCCAGGGATTAAGAGATATTGAGCCCATCCTCAGGAGGTTAGAGGTAGAGGGCTCTGTCCTTCAGGCTCAAGAAGTCTTGGAACTCGAAGACCAGATAAAGCGATGCCGGGAACTTAGAAGATTTTTCTTGAAATCAGACCTCCACGTTCCTCTCCTAAAAGAAAAGGTTCAACGATTTTCAGATCTAAAATCCCTCGAAAAGGAAATCCTCCACAGCCTTGATCCCAAAGGGGAGGTATTAGATCGGGCAAGTCCCCTTCTCTCGGAGATTAGACATCACCTGAATAAGGTAAGAGAGAAAGCGAAAGGGATTCTGGAAACCTTTTTCCGACAAGAGGAATTGAGGCCCCTCTTCCAAGAGCCCCTCATCACCCTTCGAAACGGAAGATATGTCATCCTCCTCAAATCGGAATTTAAGCACCGCTTAGAGGGAATCATTCATGACCAGTCCCACAGTCAGAAGAGTCTTTTCTTTGAACCCCTTTCTGTGGTTGCTTTAAATAATGAAATTTCCGTCCTCCTCGCGGAAGAGAAAGAGGAAGAGTATCGGATTTTAAAAAATCTTTCAGAGAAGCTAAGGGCAAACCTCCCTTCTTTTTGGAACGACTTTGATATCCTAAGTGAATTAGATCTCCTTTACGCGATGGCACGCTTTTCGCTTCACCTTAAGGCCACCCCGCCAAAATTCAATCCGAAGGGGAGGATCGATTTGAAAAAGGCGAGGAATCCCCTGCTGGTCTTTCAGAATGAAAAGACAGTGGTTCCGATTGATCTCCGGTTGGAAGAGAATCAAAAAATTCTTGTCATCAGCGGGGCCAATGCCGGAGGAAAGACTGTCGCCCTTAAAACCCTTGGTCTTCTTGTCTTGATGGCCCAATCAGGACTCCCGATCCCAGTGGAAGAAGGCAGCGAAATGCCCATCTTTGAAGAAGTCTTTGCCGTGATCGGCGATGAACAGAGTGTGGAAGGAAACCTGAGTACCTTTTCGGCGCACCTCCTACATGTCGATGAGATCTTAAAACGCTCAGGCCCTCAGAGTCTGGTCCTTTTAGATGAGTTAGGGGTGGGAACCAATGCAACCGAAGGATGTGCTCTGGCCATGGGTTTCTTAGACCGGTTCAGAGAAAAAGGAACATCGGTTGTGGTGACCACCCACTTTGAGGGTCTTAAAGCTTATGGATACCTCCATCCTGAGGTGCAGAACGTGAAGGTGGAATTTAATGAAGAGACCATGGAACCCCTCTATACTCTTTCTTACGGAGCTTCAGGGATGAGCAACGCCTTCATGGTAGCCGAGAAATTGGGCATTTCCTCGGAGGTGCTTGAAAGAGCAAAGACATACCGGGAGGAAGGAGGAGAAAAAATCTCCCATGTCCTTCAGACCCTCGAAAAATTAAAATCAGAGACGGAGAAAGAGAAACTTAAACTCCGGGAGATAAAGGAAGAGGTGGAAAGCAACCGGAAACGTTTGAAAGAAACCATTGATCGAATTAAGAAGAGACGAGAAGAGATCCTTCTCCAGGCAGAAATGAAGGCAAAGAGATTAACCCAAGCCATGGAGGAAGAATTAAAGAGATGGTTAAAGGAACAAAAAGAGAAGAAGCCACCGAGTCTCATTCGAAGAAGGGAGATTCATGAAATAAGGGAAAGATACTTTCCTTCTACAAAAAAGAAAAGCCCCTTGGAGAGCTCTTTGGATTGGAGGATTGGGGATCGAGTCTGGATCGAGAGCCTCAAACAAGAGGGCATCCTCTTAAGAACCTTCGAATCCAACGGCCGAGCAGAAGTCTTGCTGGATCAAGCCAGGGGAGTAGTCCCCCTTTCCGACCTTAAAAGAATTGAAGGCCAAAAAGAAGAAAAATCACCCCCGGAAGGAGGAGTGAAGCCTCTCTTCCAAAAAAAGAGCCTAGAGGTTCCTTCCCAATTAAATGTCATCGGCCTGAGCGTCGAAGACGCTCTTTCCGTGGTAGACAAATTTATTGATCAGGCCCTGTATCACGGATTGGAGAAGGTCCAGATTATTCATGGAATCGGATCCGGGAAGCTCCGAACGGCCATCGGGAAGTTTCTTGAATCCCATCGAGGAGTCAAACATTTTTCCCCTGGGGATCTGACCAAGGGGGGTCAGGGCGTGACAGTGGTGGAATTGAGGTGAGTGAACTTGGCCAATAGGTTTTTTCAAGAAGGTATCGTCTCGGAGATCCGACAGCGGGCAAGTATTCTCGAAGTGGTCTCCGACTATGTGAATCTAAAAAGGGCTGGAAAGAATTATAAAGGGCTTTGCCCCTTCCATTCAGAAAAGACCCCCTCCTTTATGGTCAATGAGGAGAAGCAGATCTTTCATTGTTTCGGCTGTGGCGAAGGAGGGGATGTGTTTACCTTCCTGATGAAGATCGGGCAATTGACATTTCCTCAGGCGGTCGAGGCACTGGCCAGACGCTATGGAGTAAGACTCGCACGACGGGAAGTCTCAAAAACCCAGAAAGAAGAGTGGGCAAGACGGGAGATCCTCTTTCGAATCAATCATATGGCCTGTGAATATTATCATCACCTTCTCACTCAAAGGAAGGAGGGAGAGAAGGGAAGAAAATACCTTGCCCAGAGAGGGATTTCTGAAGAGATTATCCAGCATTATCGGTTAGGTTATGCGAGTGAGCGCTGGCAGGGTCTGGTGGAGTATCTTTTAGAACAAAAGGCGCCCCTTGAACGGGCTTGGCAATTAGGTCTCGTTTTTCCTAAAAAGAAACGGGAGGATTCGAACCAAAAAGAAGGATGGTATGATGCCTTTCGAAATCGGATTATCTTTCCCATCTTCGACCTCCAGCAGCGCGTGGTGGGCTTTGGAGGAAGGTTGATTGGGGAGGGCCTCCCCAAATATATTAATTCCTCCGAATCGGAGATCTACCATAAAGGGGAGATTCTTTATGGCCTCCCCGAGGCTAAGCGATACATTTCGGAGAAAGATTGTGTTATAATTGTTGAAGGTTATTTTGATCTGTTAACCCTCCATCAATTTGGTTTGAAAAACAGTGTAGCGACTCTTGGAACAGCCCTGACGCAGAATCACCTCCACCTCTTGAAAAGATATACGAAGCATATTATTCTTCTGTTCGATCCGGATCAAGCAGGAACCCAAGCCGCTCTACGAACCTTGCCTCTCTTTTTAGAAGAAGGGCTGGTGCCAAAGGTAATAAGCCTTCCCCAGGGGGAGGATCCTGATACCTTTATAAGAAAAGGAAACATGAGCACCTTTGAAAAAATGGTCGTAGAGGCTCCTCCTCTGATGGACTTCTCCCTTAATCGATTGTTCAGGGCCTATGACTCCAAATCCATTGATGGAAAAGTAAAGATTGCAGAAGAAGGGATGAAGCTGATTCAAAAAATCCCGGAAAAGATTCGAAGGGACTTCTATGTCAAAATCCTGGCTGAGAGACTGGAAGTCAACGAATCGACCCTTCATGAGATCATTTCCTCCTTACCCAAAGATCGAACAGGAACCTCAGTTCCTGTATCCCAACTTCCTTCTCTGGAACAATTCCCAAAGGCAGAAGAGGTGCTCATCCGTCTCCTCATCCATCATCCAGAATTGATCCCTGTAGTTTCAAAGGAAGGAATCCTTCAGGAATTTGAAAATCCCCTTTTAAAAAGATTAGGGTTGGCCATAGAGGATCTCTATAAGGAAAAAGAGCGGTTGGATATCCCCGAGCTCTTGGAGGGCCTGGAGAAAGATCTTTCGGAGAGACTCCGAAAGTATGTATTTGAAGAAACTGGGATCGAAAGGAATCACTTAGAAAAGGTCTTAAAAGACTGTGTCCAGAAAATCCATCAGAGAAAGCTCAAGAGAGAAGGAAAGGAACTGCTCCAAAGGATTCAGGAGATGGAGAAGCAACGAGA
>JBDOIB010000359.1:0-1062 GCA_041082155.1 Thermodesulfobacteriota bacterium
GTCAAGCTCTAAAAACAGGAGAAACAGACGGATTACCTCCGCTTCAAGAACCACCAACTAAACCAAAGAGAGGTTTGATTTTTGGGTTTTGGGGTCGGCGAATTAAATTCGCCCAGCAACAATCCCAACCAGAGAAGGTAGGAAGGAGGATAGGAGGATGAAAATGGAGGGAAGAGAATGTCTCAGGGGAGAGAGTCTTCCTCCGGCAATAGAAAGAGAATTTTCCCCAGAAAACTTTTCCGCTTACGCTAGAATGTGCGAAGAGTTAGCGATTAGAATTGCGGAGAAAATTGAAGAAAAAGAGGAAAGAAAAGATGAGGGAAAGTGTGCGATTCTTCTTCCTAGCCGAGGGGCTTTGCCAATTTTTAATGGAGTAATGTTAGCTATGCGTTACCTTGGGAAAGGAGGAAAAATAAATTTGCCCCCTCTAGCATGTTTTGATTATGTTCGGAATGTTCTTGGAGAAGAAAGGATCGGTAGCCAGATTGATCATAATGTTGAAACTTTAATTTTCCCCTTTACTGCTGATGGTGATTTTAGGAGTATGAATGAAGATGAAGAGGGGAAGATAGTAGCGGGGATGCGGCGTTTTGGGGCAAAGGTTGTTGCTGAATTACTTAAACCACCAAATGAAAGAGACGGCTTAGAATATCTAATATTTTCAGCTTTTTTGGAGGTTGTGGAAGGAAGAGAAGAAATAGCTTTTAAGCAAAAATCTCAGATAGACACTCTTTTAATGATAGATACTGTAATTTCCGGAAGAGCCTCTTTTACTATTTTAGAAGGATTAAGAGAAAATGGTATAAGAATAGGGGAATGGGGAGGGGTGATTCCGTTTTTAGTGGTAGATGCTAATGGAGAAAGGTTAGATTCCCGTTTCCGTTTCTACGTAGATAGGTGCCCAAATTGTTTGAGAGTACCAAGGATTATGACAGAGGATAGGGGAGCAGCTCTGGAAGGAGTAGTTGCTGTTCTTTATCCTAATTTAATTTTGGCTGCTCATAGGGATATCTATCCTCAAGGATATCCTCTATTTGGGAGTTGGCATAATGTTCCTTCGCC
>JBDOIB010000378.1:0-3042 GCA_041082155.1 Thermodesulfobacteriota bacterium
AATAAAATCTGGATCATCCCATAACTTCTGGGCTTTATAAAAGTCAACAAATTATTAAAGTGACACATGTTGTCAAAATGGTTTGAACTTATTGCAGACCAAACCAATGGGTATCTGTTTTTGTAGTTGAGAGCACTGTGAACCTGACCGAATTGTGATTGTTTTCTTCCCCTTGATCTCTTGCATCATCTGCCAGGGTCATTATGTCTCCTTAATCTTTTTCGATTTGGGTTCTAACGACAAAAGTCAGTGGCAGCCAGGGCTTTCTCAAGCTTTCATAAATTGTCAAGCCGGTTGATTCCCTGAGAAAATCATAAAACGTCACGGCCCTGACTATCCAATGCACTGCCAGGTTGGATACGCTTTCGTTTCTCGTAAGTGATTGTGCGTTTCTGGTGGCATCTGTCATATCCGTGATCGCACCTATCGAGGCAGTCTTGCCTCATCTCCAGTTCTCCCTAAATTGGGTATTATTAAGGGGAGCGGAAAATGTTTGACACATTAAGAAGCCGCATATTGTACTTTGGGATGCTGAAAATAAGCTCTTACTCTCTGAGGGCGTTTTTGAGTACTCCACAAATAACTCCTCACATTTCTAAACATCTCTTCCCTATCACGCGGCCGCTTCCGCCCCACCGCATTCGTCTTCACATCCTGATTGAGCAGTTCATCCGGGTTAAGATCCGGACTATACCCAGGCAAAAAGAACAGCCTTATTTTATCCCGATGCTTCCTCACCCAATGCTTTACCCTCCCCGAAACATGGACCGGATGCTCATCGACAATGAAAAATACTTTTCTGCCCCGATGATGCCGAACCAAACGCTTCAAAAACCTGATAAAGACCCAAGAGGTGAACTTCTCTCCAAACACCATAAAAGCCAATTTTCCCCGATTCGTAATCGCCGAGATCAAATTACACCGAAACCGCTGACCCGTCCCCGGAATCACCGGAGTTTCTCCCTTCCGACCATAAGAAGTTCCCGCCTGATGATCCGACCGCATCCCCATCTCATCCCCCCAGAAGATAGTCGCCCCCTCTCTTCTGGCCCGCTTCTGGATGGCCGGATACTGCCGGGTCAACCAACTCCTCACCGCCTCCGGATCCCGCTCATAAGCCCTGCGCAAAGGCTTCTGGGGCGTAAACCCCCACCGCTTCAAATACCGACCCACCGTCCAAATCGAAAGCCTGATCCCAAAGCGCCGAACAATCAAATCCCTCACCGCCTCCCGGGTCCAAAGCACAAAGGGCAACTTCAATTGGTCCGGACAACGATCCGTAATCAAACGAACCACCACCGCGGCCTGCCAGGGCAACAACCGAATCGAAGAGGGACGGCCCCGAGCACGAGAACGCAGCCCCCGGACTCCCTTCTCCAACCACAACCCATACCACTTGTTGACAGACTGTCGGGAAACCCCAAAGACTCGGGCTGCCTCTGCCTGACTCAACCCTTTGCGAACCGCCTGGATTACCCGTTCTCTCAAAGCATCCTGAGCCACTGGAGACAAAAATCGTATGTCTTTCTTTTTCATGTCCCCAACAATAACACATATACTTCATTATGTCAAACATTTTATGCTCTGATTAGTAAAAAGATTGTCAAGGAAATTTTTTAAAAATCCGTTTTTTTCTAAAGAAATATAAAAAACCTCAACATATCCCTTACTATTTGAAGTGGTTTCGGATTGTTATCAATTCCTGAATGAACCCCTTACTACTCATTTAAACAGTGATCAAAATAGGCAATTCCTCTCTGATATGGGGAGAAGATATGAGGATTGGCAGGTCAATCAAGTTGATACGGCTTTGAGGTTATACGATTATTTTCTTTCAAAGAATGTTTCCCCAACGATGGGAGATATTTCTTCTAATATCGAGATATGGAAAATGCTTGAAGATAAGATGCGTGAGGCTTTGAGGCATCGGCATAGATCGCTAAGTACGGAGAAGACTTATCTGATCCGGTTAAGAAATTTCAGGAACTTTGTAAACTATAATCCTCCTGATCAGCTTGAGGGGATAGATTTACAGGATTTTTTGAGCAAGCTTGCTGTAGGGAAGAAAGTTGAAAAGGAATATGATATCAGGGTGATTCAAGAGTTACTTGGTCATCGGAATCTTCAAACGACCATGATCTATACGCATGTTCCCTCGAAAAATGTTCTCGGAGTAAAAAGTCCACTGGATGGATGGATTCTGGATTTGAAATTTCCTATTTGGTTGTTGACGAGTAAAAAGATTTTTGATAGCCTCTAAATATCCTTTACATCCTATTTGAAAGGAGGGGAACTTTATGAAACGATGGGTCAGTTACTTTATTTTCTGGGCTTTTTTGTGTATCCTTTTTACTCCCACTTTAATCCATGCTCAGGTCTATGGGGGGACGGTCATCTATGCCGCTGGAGCAGATCCTGACCGCCTCGATCCTGCCAATGCAGAAAGCAATCCTGCAGAGGCCGTGAACCGGATGATTTATGAGAACCTGGTAAAATTTGATGAAAAACTGAGAATTGTTCCGGGATTGGCTACACGGTGGGACCAATCCAAGGACGGGTTGACCTGGACTTTCTATCTCAGAAAGGGAGTTAAATTCCATGATGGAACCCCCTTTAATTCAGAGGCAGTGAAGGTTTTTATTGAACGAATGATAGGTCCAGAGAAACCCTCGCGAGCAGGGCTTTATGTTCCTTTTGTGAACTCGGTTGAAGTAGTGGATGATTATACAATCAAAATTCATCTTAAAGCGCCCTTTGCCTTCTTTTTGAATAATTTAGCCCATAGTGCTTCTGGAATCATCAGTCCCACGGCTCTGAAGACCTATGGGAAAGACATTGCGAGAAAGGCCTGTGGAACAGGCCCTTTTAAGTTTGTCGAGTGGATTCATGGAGACCATATCACTCTAGTCAGAAATGATGAGTACTGGGGAGGGAAGCCCTACCTCGATAAAATCATCATTAAAACCGTGAAGGAAGATAGTGCGCGGGTGATGATGCTCCAATCCGGGGATGCCCATTTGATTGTCAGAATTCCTTCGGAGG
>JBDOIB010000393.1:0-2057 GCA_041082155.1 Thermodesulfobacteriota bacterium
GGGTCATTTTAGCCACGATTCCTGGCTTTATCGTGACAGGGTTGATTAAAATTGATCCTGAATTTGGGAAGAAAAAATGAAAAGGCGATTCAGGACAGCTTTTATCCTCGGTGCGGGCCTTGGGACAAGGCTACGCCCTTTAACCCAAAAATGCCCAAAACCCCTCCTCGAGGTGGGAGGAAGACCTCTCATTACCTATGCGATGGACCATCTTATAGGAGCTGGGGTGGATCGTCTGATTGTGAACATCCATCCTCATCCTGAACTCTATTATAAAAACTTTCCAGACCAAAGATGGCGGGGAGTTCCGATCTTTTTCCGCCATGAACCGGTCCTCCTCGATACCGGAGGAGGACTTAAGAATATTGAAGATCTTCTTTTCGAGGATGAAGCCATCTTCTGCTACAATGGGGATGTCATCAGCAATCTCCCTCTGGAAAAGCTTCGAGAGGAACATGAAAAGCATCGGCCGGAAGCAACCCTTGCACTGCGAAGTCAGGGTCCCCTCCTTAACGTAAATCTCAATGATTCGGGTGAGATCTGCGATCTTCGAAATCGATTCGGAATAAAAGGAGCCCGACGTCTTCAATTTACAGGAATCTATGCGATAGAGACCTCTTTTCTTAATTATTTAAGAAAGGGGGAATCGACATCGATTGTTATGGCTTTCCTGAAAAGAATCGCTGATCAACCGGGGTCCATCCGTGGGGTCATCATTGACGAGGGGGAATGGAGGGAGATTGGTTCTATAGAAGCATATCATGAGATGAAAAAGAGCCTAAAGGAGAAGGGATTCTATTGAAACCGTCCTTCTTTGACTCCCCGTGTCTTGAAGATAAAGAGTTCCTCCATCTTATTCGGAACGCCCTTGGACTTTCAGGGTCTGTCACCCTTGAGCTTTCTCCTCTGGAAAAAAGAGGATCAGATCGGTCCTTTTACCGATTAAAATGGGATCAAGAGCACTCAGCCATCCTTATTCATTATGATCCCGCTCGAAAAGAGAATATCTTATATGTAGGGATTGCCTCCTTTCTTTTTAGAATGGATATTCCTGCCCCCAAGGTCCTCTTTTATGATTCTGATGCCTGCCTTATCCTTGTGGAAGACCTGGGGAATGTAAGCCTATGGTCCCTTAGAAAAAATCCCTGGCAGAATCTTCGCACACTGTATCAGAAAACCCTTCAGGTCGCTCATCGAATTCACTCCATTTCAGAAAAGGAACTTCCTGATGGAGAAGTTGAATTGATGGAAGGATTTAGCCACCACCTCTACCAGTGGGAACAGAAATACTTCAAGGAGCATTTAATCAAGGAGGTATGTCAAATGGATCTTCCTTCTTCCTTCCAGGAAAAACTTGAAGGAGAACTTTTCGAACTCCGGGAGCGACTTTCAAAAGGGAGAAGGACCCTCATTCACCGAGATTTACAATCTCAGAATGTGATGGTTCGAGAGAACCAGGTTTTTCTGATCGATTTTCAGGGAATGCGTTTGGGAAATCCTTTTTATGATCTCGGATCCCTTCTCTGTGACCCTTATATGGATTTCTCGGAGCAGCAGAGGGAAGATCTTCTTGCCTATTATTATGAACTCGGCCCCAAGGATTTGGATTGGCTCACGTTTAAGAATTGCTTCTGGGAGGCCTCCGCTCAGCGTCTCATGCAGGCCCTTGGAGCTTTTGGGTTTTTAGGTTTAAAGAAAGGACTGAAATCTTATCTCGAGCATATTCCTCAAGGATTAAAGAATCTCTGGCTTGCAACCTCCCAAGTCTCCACCCTTTCTGCCCTTCGAGAGCTCTCCATGATTCTCCTCTCGTCCATCAAATGAAATCAAAAATCCAATGAAAAAATTTAAAGATCATGTATAATAATCCTGATGAAACCTCTCACGGCCATTCTCCCATATGATCCAGATCCTTTATGGAATAAGACGCTTGATGCCCTTTCAAATTCCCCTCTGATAGATTCCATTCTGATTTTTCATTCGGAACCCTTTCCAATCCAAAACCCGAAAGTTAAGCTTCTTTCTACCCAGCCCATCGGTTCAGGAGAAACCTTTCT
>JBDOIB010000402.1:0-1217 GCA_041082155.1 Thermodesulfobacteriota bacterium
AAGTGTGAGAAAAAGGTAAAGGAGATTCATTCCTACAATCAGCGAACAATCAGAGACCTCAATCTCTTTGAGGCCAGGACCTTTATCACCATATCTTACCGAACCATAAGATGTCCTTCCTGTGGGGATGTGGTGGAGAAGATGGAGATGGTGGATCTTTACCAAAGGGTCACCCGAAGGCTGGCTCAATATATCATTGAGCTTTGTAAGTTTATGACCATTAAAGAAGTAGCAAGGCATCTCGGGCTTGACTGGAAGACGATAAAGGAGATTCATAAGAGCTTTCTTAAAGAGAGATTTTCTGGAGAGACGATTGGCTACCCGAAGATTCTGGCTGTGGATGAGGTCTCTCTTAAGAAGAGGCATCATTACCTTAGCGTGATCATTAACTGGGAAAGTGGTAGGGTCCTGTGGATAGGTGAGGGGAGAAAGTATGAGACCCTTAAGGCCTTCTTTGATTCCCTCAGCCAGGAGCAAAGGGATTCGATTGAGGCGATAGCTATTGATATGTGGGATCCCTATATCAAAGCGATCAAGGAGTGCTGTCCTAAGGCCTCTGTGGTGTTTGACCAGTTTCATGTCGTGAAGGCCTTCGGGAAGGTGATCGATCAGGTTCGTAATGCCGAGTATCGAAGGGCGAACCAGGAGGGTAAGGAGGTGATCAAGGGAAGCAAATACCTTCTGCTGAAAAACAGGGAGAATCTGTGCAAGGAAGAGAAGCCTAAGCTTAAATCTCTGCTTGAGCTCAACCAGGCGCTTAGCACTGTTTATATTCTTAAGGATTATCTTAAGAAGCTTTGGGAGTACAGATATAGGAAGCGGGCTGAGAGTTTTCTTAACCATTGGTGTGAGATCGCGGAGGAAAGTAAGATCAGGCCTCTGATAAGTTTTGCAAAGATGTTGAGGCGATATGCCTATGGGATTTTGAATCATTGTAAGTATCCCATTCATACGAGTCGAATGGAGGGAATCAATAACAAGATTAAAGTCATTAAACGGAAGGCTTATGGATTTCATGATATAGAATACTTCTTGTTAATCATTAAAAACGCCTTCAATCTTAGCAACTAATTTGGAGAAGAACCAGTTTTATTATTTTATTTTTTAAAAAGCAGGTGTATAATAAACCAGGTTTTTTGGAAATCAGTTTATAAGAAGATATTAAAAATTTATGCCAGAAAAACTCCACTATATAGGGCATCGGGAAAGGTTGAGAG
>JBDOIB010000451.1:0-3862 GCA_041082155.1 Thermodesulfobacteriota bacterium
TATTCTGACATTTCTTCTGAAATTTGTTAAAAAGAGAGCCTTAGGCTGGGGAAGGAATGGAATTATATGGCGATGGAATAGGATGTAATTCAAAGGATATGGAGTTAGCCCCTCTGGAGCTGAGTCAATGGAAGCCCTGTTCCAGGAATGGGGTAAGTTCTGAGGTGGAGGAGACGGTTTGTCGGGTGGCCTTGGAGAAGTCCGCTTGGAGAGCAAAGGAGGGCTCATAATGAATTGATGGCTCAATGTAGCTTTACACGCATGAGATGGATCCTATTCAGTTGGGACAGATTTGGATTCTGAGTATTGGGGGAATCAGGAGTATCATGAGTATGAGCCTTATCTTCAGGTGGAGGGGATTGAGCATCCAAAGTGAAATCTCCTCAGAGCAATGAGGTGTGGGGGCGGTTTAAGAGGACGGTTCTGGATAAGTTTTATATCAGGCGGAGGATGATTGGATACGAGATGAGAGTATGAACCACAAAGAGAGGGTGTCAGATCGAGTATTGACTAGTACACTTATTTCTAAAAATGACTCTGTTTCGAAGCCGGGAGAAACTTACATTGAAAAGTAATACCTGAGTGTACCCACCCTAAATAAAGCATTTTGTTAAAATCGTTTTCCTTGTGTTCAGGGGGTCCGGGCTCAAATATCTTTCTCTTCTTCTCTTTCCATTTGCCCCCCTGGCCGTATGCCAATCTTCGAAGAAGCTTCATTTTTAATCTAAAATTTTTTACTTTGAGGTTTATCTGGTCAAACATCTCAAGCCTTCTTCTCAGGGCTTCTTCATCAAGGGGAAGGGATTTTATCCTCTCTTTCAGCCTCGCAATTGAAGCTCTTCTTGAGCTTCTTGCCAGTCCCGAAAATATCAAAAACACGGCAAAAAAGGGAGGGAGAATGATAAGAGCGGTGTAGTCAATGCCTTGATTCATAATCCGTCCTCCTTAATCGTTATAATTTCTTGCACTTTTAAAATCAATATAATATAATTTCTCCAGAATTGCAACTTCTCTTTGCTCAGGGGATGAAAGATAAGGAAGAGACAAAGCTATTCTTCAGGGCCTCTCGAAAAGGAGGCAGCAAAGGCTCAAAGAGAAGGCAACCAGAGATTATGGAGGAGGCTTAAGGCGGTCTCTTTATATGGAAAGGGGTATTTGCCTGAGGAGATCTCAAAAATTCTCGGCGTGGGTCGAAGGAGCATCTTTTATTGGGTTTCAAGATACAAGAGGAAGGGGGTTGAAGGGCTCAGGGAGGGGAGGCATTCCGGGAGGCCCAGGAGATTGAATGAAGGTCAGCTTGAACGTCTCCGGAGAATTTTAAAAAAGGATTATGAGGATCTATCTCGGGGTTGGACCTGCGGTCGTGTGGCCGAGTGGATTCGGGCTGAGTTTGGAGTGAAGTATCACAGGGATCATGTCCGAAAAATTCTTCATCAGTTAGGATTTACCCTTCTTCGGGGTCGGGGTGGGGGGATAAGAAGAATTAATCACAAAAGCAAGGGAGAGACCGAAAGATGAGGGAGATAACGGTTTCAAATCATCTTCCGGAGGCTCTTGAGGAGAAGAGGAGGGTCAATGGAGGGAGAATCGTTTTGGGTCTGGCTATTTTTCTGCTTTCTCTTATCCCTTCAGCCCTTATAGGTCCTGGTTTTTCGATTTTAGGCATAGGCCTACTCTTCGTTTTTTGGAGATCGGCTTTCTTTTCGACCACTGAGAAAAAGATTCTTGAGTCGGGGGTTCGAGGGGAGGGTGTTTTGAAAGAGAGGCTCGGGAAGATCCTTTCGGATGAGTATATCGGTCTTTTTAGTCTTCCTCTTCCCGGAGGGGATATTGATGGGTTTGTGGTTGGGCCAACGGGAGCCTATCTCTTTGATGTGAAGAACCACAAAGGGTATGTGCTTTACTGTGATGGCCGGTGGAGTCTGGATAGAGTGGGAAAAGGAGGAAGGATCTACAGTTCGGATCATCTCGGGAACCCTTCCTTTCAGGTGAGGAGGGGGATATTTGAGGTGAAGGCGATCCTTCAGGAAAGAGGGATCGATCTCTGGATTGAGGGGGTGGTGGTGTTTACCAATCCTGAGGTTGAGGTATTTTCGGATGATGGGGGATGGATAAAGGTCATAAGGGTGGATGGTCTTGAGGAATTATTCAGGGGAAGGAAGTCTTATCTTCCTCCGAAAAGGGTGGAGGAGATAGCCAATCTAATTCTTAAAAGGTTCAATAAAGGGATGGATCTCCATGGGAGTGCTTAGGATCATAAATCTTTCCAGCTTTCTCTCAGCCGCCCGTTTTGAGGTCAGGGACGAGGCTCAGAGGGTGGTTTATCAGATCAAAGAATCCCCTTCCTCTTCCTGGATGAAATTAGTACGTCTTACGAAATTTCGTTTGGCTTTTCCATTAAAGCTTGAGATCATGGATTCCAATTTTAATTTAAACTACGTCCTTTTCAGGAAGGGTGTTTTGGTCTCCGGCACCTATCAGCTTCTGTATCCGGATCAGAGCGTGATGGTCTCTTTTGAGGAGAGGAGGATCTGGAGGGGGCTTCCTTTTATTCGAAGGGAGATCCTGGACGAGTATGGGAGGCCCATGGGTTCAATGGTTCCTGCCGGAATAGGCCCCAGGGGTTCTCGGTCCGGGGTGATTAGGGGGGTTCAGGGAGAGGAGATTTCGAGGTTTGAGTGGAAGGAGTATTCGCTTCTGCGAGGATATAAGGAATGCATGGTTTATATTTATTCGGAAGAGGAAAGGTGGATTGTGATTTCCCTTGTTTTAGCTTTAATCAAAGGCCTCTACCTTCACTATAGGTAAAATAGATGCTTATTTAAAGCATCCAAGCTCAAAGGCCCGGAAACCCTCTATTCAAGTAAGAGATTCCCCGCTTTATCCTGCAAATTATAAAACTGATAGTGGTTTGAAATTGGTATCCCTTCTTGGTTTAGAACGAGAGAGGGGAAAGGATCGTCGATTCCAATCATTTATTGAATTATGGGGGCTCTGGCCTTTTTGATTGGTTGTTGTCATTTAAAAAAGAAGTCAGAGACTTTTCCTTCGTTCGGATAACTTTAATCCTCGCCCCCTTGAATCCTTGACCCCTAAAACCCTTCTCAGACACGTAGGACATTTATTGGGGGAGGTCCTCTTTTATAATTCTTGTAGTTGAGAGAGAGTTACTCCATGCGGGAGAAAGAGGAGATTATAGATTTTTTCCAAAATTTTAAAATACGGGTCGCTATGAAAAAAGAAAGGTCTCCTATTCCGAAGGAGAAGTTAAAGTCTGCCCTTCCTGCGGAGGATTCGGGTGGGTTAAGAAGGGAGAGGAGAATGAGAAAATTGAGAAATAGAGTACAGAAAATATAAAAGGCAAGAAAAAAAGTGGATTAACCAATGATAATTCCACTCTAAGAAAAGTTTTTTATGAGATAAAACACTAAATCCTCGCTGTTCAATGAAGTTTAATGGAATCAGCCTACATGTAGGTTTAGATTAAATTTTGGAATAATTGAAGCAAGAGGTTGACAAACTTTTTGAAAAGTCTAAAATAAGATCGAACCATTTGAAATTTAAAAAGAATAAAAAATATAGGTATTTGAAAAATGAATATCCATCCAGACAATATTCTGGAAGGTCCTTTTTGGCCTGAGGCGGTCAGGGTAATTTCTGTAAAGATTATTGGAGAAAACCAGGTCAGGATTGAAGCGGTTGGCATAAAAACTGAGCGTTTTTATAATCCCATCCTTTCATATGAGGACTTAAAATCGGTTCGTATCAAAGGAGAAAAAATTTTAAAGTTTACAGGAGATGGAGAATCTCTCTTCCTTTATTTAGAATCCCATCGAATAAGAAATGCCTTCCAGTTCGATCC
>JBDOIB010000457.1:0-7489 GCA_041082155.1 Thermodesulfobacteriota bacterium
TGTTCAATTGGATCAGGCCTTTTGAATTCGAGTGTTGAATAATAGCTCTTCTCAATCGCTCACAGAAGGAATCCATCCCTTCTTCTGGAAACCAGATTCCAATATTTCCCATAAGATTCCACATGGCTGAAAGAAGAGGAAGTCCACTGTAAGGCTCTCTTGTTCCGAGACTCCCGAGTAAACGTCTTAATCTTCGGTCTTTTATCAATTTTCGAAGATATTCAGAAGCGGAGAGATTTTGAATAGGAGGGGGGACTTCGCGAGTGGATATCCATTCGTGCATATCTTTAAAAAATTGATTCACTCCCCCGGTGTCTTCGGGGAAAAGTTTTGAGAGTTCGTCAACCATCTGATTAAAGGGGAGGGATAAAGGGAGATCGCATCCAAAGGCATGAAGGCGGTAATGAACTCGTCGAAATCGGAGATCTTCTCCTATCCCGAGCTCTTCAAAGACTTTTTGAACAAGTTCGGGGTGGCTGAACCCGAGAGGCCCCATAGGAAAGCTAAATCCATTACGGTGGTACACATAAGCCGTTCCTCCAATATGGGGATTTCTTTACAAGAACTTGAAGACCTTCTTTCACCAGATATGCTGCGGCAGTGAGTCCTCCTATCCCGGCCCCGATAACAATCGCATCCCAGCATTCTTTCATACTCAAAAGATATCATAGGATCTCTATCCAAACAAGGAAGAATAATAGTACTTCTGGATCACCTGCACATCCTAAAAGAAAAATGAGAATCGAAAATAAGATGATCCTTTTCATAACCCCTTCCTGGTATGAATAAATTAAGAGTGAGGAACGGCTAAAATCAGGGGGAGTAAAAGTTATCCGTTGGAGTGGTTAGTTATTCGATTTGACCTTCTATTAGCTCATAGAGTGCTTTTACGATTTTTGGATGTAATGTTTTCCCTTTATGAAAGGGCAAGACAAACCTTTCTTTTTCCTTTTGATAAATTCTATGACTGCCTCTACTCCGTATACACTGAAATCCAGATTTGATCAACATTATTTTCTGCCTCTTCGGCCGTCAATCTTGGTATTTTAGGCAACACTGACCTCCAGAGAGGTTGTTAGTATTTCTTTACTCAAATACAAATCTTTTTCTTCGGGGGACAAGGTTTCTAAATAAAGCTGGATAGCTTCTTTTATATTTTCTAATACTTCATCCAAGGAATCCCCTTGGCTATGGCAGCCTTTCAGTTCTGGACAAAATGCATAGTATCCATATTTATCTTTTTCAATTATTACATTCACCTTCATAATTGGTACCTCCTGTTTTTATTTTTTCAACTCATATTATTTTTTTCAATTCTATGCTATTTACAAAAATATCATATATATCTCACGGAAAGTTTTCAAGAAAATTTTTTAGAAAATCATCGGTTTTTAAAAGGAAATATGAATATGATAAAAAATTAATCATTATGTGGAATTCCCTGCTCTCCCCTATAATTTGCAAACAAGATTTTGACTTTTTTTCGTTACAAAGTTATTTTTAATTTATCCACCAAAGGAGGAATAGACCCATGGCAGAGAAGAGCTGTAAAGGGGATCATTCAGGACATATCTGTGTTCTGGCAAGTCAGGAAAAATTTGAGGAGATCAAAAAGATCACTCAGAATCCCCAGTTTATCTGTTTTAATTGTGGAAGGGTGGCAGATTGCGAAGCCAATCTCTGTAACCCGATGCCGTTAAAATAATTCTGGGGAGAAGATTTTTAGAAGAGCCCACCTATAGCACCGGCATAGCCAGTCAGTTCAACGTAACCTTCACAGGTGATGGGACGGCCATTGGAGGTACCTTTCCCCTCAACAGCACCTTCCCAATAAACCACTCCTGTCGAGCCAGAGGTGAGAAGTTCCTGTGAGGGGACGAGGGAGAAGACTTCTATTTCTATCTTGGACGAGGGAATATGAATCCTCCATCGGCTTGGATATCTCCCACCACTTTTTGGGCTTTTCCAGTAGTCAAGAACCAAAACTTTGATATCAGAGAGTTTAAGATGAATCCCTTCTCCAGATCGGGTCACCAGTGTTCCCGAGGATGAAGGTTCCATAGATCCATCCTTTCGACGAAGAAAATAAATCATCAGATCCTGTCCATCTGAAAGGTGAAGACTGAACCAGTCCCATCCTACTTGATCCGGGGCAAGCTGATTGGACCCAAATTCATGATCATACCAGCTGATCCCTCTGATCTTATGAGAAGTCTGGGCTCCGGGCGTTTTAATCGTTCCTTCTGTTTCAAGGTGAGTATAGGAGAAATAATAGGAGGCCTGCCCTTTCATTTCCCCTTTTTGACTTAGACCACCTCTTCCGTGTAAGATGATGGGCTTTCGGGGAATAAGATCAAGAGCGAGTTCCATCTCCTCATGTCGGGCGTTAAGAATTATTTTCTTTCCTTCCATCCTGGCTCTCCAGTTAAGAAGCCAGACATCCATTTCCTTTTCCGAGGCTCCAGCAAGTCCCGGACCTTTTCGGGAGATTCGTTCCGAAAACCAGAATTGATTTTTTGAGACATCTGTTAGGGTGAAATGGGCCAGATAGAGATCCCGTAAGCTCCAGGTTTGATGCGGCTCTTTTGGTTTCAGAAAAACCCCTTGGCGAAAAAAGGTAAGTTGATAGCCAAACCTCTTTCCTGAAGAGTCTTTTAGGTTACCTGTGAAGTACCACCACTCGGTTCGGAAATCTGGATGAGCCCCGTGATCCCTCGGAAAGACCCAATTCCATGGTTCGATGGCCTGCTTCCACTCCTGAGCAAAAGCATAGGGATAAAAGCATCCGAGTATTCCAATGAGAAGGAGTAACTTACACAGGTGTTTCATCTGTCCGCCTCTATTTTGTCATTCCCGCAAAGGCGGGAATCCAGAAAAAAATATTTAAGCTCAAAAATTCTGGATACCTGCTTTCGCAGGTATGCAAAAATTTGCTAACTATAATTAAGTCATTGCATGATCCGCTTACCTAGCGGACCATTTAAATTTTTTATCTATTCCTCTCGAATCTGAATCTGAGGATAGGTCCTAAAAACCCTCCAGATGGGATAAACCGCTGCCCCAAGACTTGCGAGAATGGCTGTAATTCCCGTGATGAGATAGGGTTGCCAAGCTGGGAAATAAAAGATGGTCCAGTTGAAGCTTCGCAGGTTGATCACCTTAATGAGAAGCACGGCCAGCACAGTTCCCACTCCTGTGCTTAAAAGAAAGCTTATGAGTCCCATCTCAAGCCCCTCAATGAGGGTCATTCTGGCCACCTGTCCGGTGGAAAAGCCAAGGGAGCGGTAGATCCCGAACTCCTTGCTTCGTTCAATGAAAAGGGTTAAAAGAGCCCCGGCGATTCCAAAAAAGGCGACAATTATTGCAATCGCTCGCATCGAACGGGTGATGGCAAAGGTATTGTCAAAAACATCGAGAATGTTCTGGTGAAGCTGGGAGCCGGTGAGCACAGGAAGACCTCTTGCTTCTGCCCTCTTCTTCACCTCCCGAAGAAGCTCAGCCCGTCGAGGATGGTCGGGATCAATGAAAATCCCCACATTATTGAGTCTTCGATCTCCAAAGGTTTTAATGTAGGTGGCTCGGTCCATCATGACAAGTCCATGCTCTGTCGTATAGTCATAAAAAATGGCCACCACCTTAAATGTTTCCGGACCTCTTATTCCTTCCAGAGTAATCGGATCCCCGGCTCTGACACCAAAACGGAGCGAGAAGCTCTCAGAGATAATCACTCCTCCCTGCTTAACCCCTTCCCAGTTCTCATCTCCGCCTTTCAACCAGCCGAATCGGGCATATTTTTGTAAGATTCTGGCATCCACCGCACTGACATTGATCGAGGTATTCCGATAGAGGGTCTGGACGTTTCGGTAGGGGTGAACACCACCGATGCCCTCGATCCTTTTTAGTTCCTCGAAGAAATCCTCAGGGACTTCGGCTTCGTCAATCTTCCCGATATAGAGGTCTCCTCGAATCTGAGTGCCCATCCACCAGATGAGAGATTCCCTGAAACTGCCGATCATCCCGCTGAGTCCAATGGACATAGAGAGAGAGACCATGAAAGCCGCCATTGCCACCCCAGTTCGACCCAGGTTCTGACGGATATTGCCTGCGGCGACCTTTCCAGGAAGACCCCCTATCCTCCCCATGATTCTTCTCAGCAATGGGTGAAGGATCAGGAGGATCCATCCCATGAGCAGGCTTACCCCGAGGATAAAACCAAATACCCCTGCAAAACCAACATAGACATGAGCCCCTGGCAAAAGGAATAGAATAAAACTGATAAAAAGAACAATTATTCCTCCAAGAGCTGCCCTTTTGGCTTTGTGAGCGCTCTCGGAAGTGACGATCCGGCCACTTAATGCCTTGACAGGATCAGTCCGAACGAGTTCTCCTAAAGGAAGTGATCCTCCTAAAAGACTCGCACCGCATCCAAGCCCGATCCCTATAGCGATGATCCAGTAGGACCATGCCACCGGCTCGGGTCGGAGAAAGAAGTAGAGGTTGCTGATGCTACTGCCCAGAAGGTCTGTGAGAAAACGGGTTAGAAAGAATCCCAGAAGAGCTCCCAATGCTCCTCCCAAGAGCCCAAGGATTAGAATTTCTGAAAGAAAGGCAAAAACAATTTCCAGACGATTGGCCCCGAGACTTCTTAAGATTCCTGTATCCCGGCGGCGACTGACCACGGCAAACATCGCCGTATTATAGATTAAAAAGACACCTACAAAGAGGGCCAGAAGAGAGAGGGCCTCGAGATTCAGACGAAAGGCCCGAAGCATTCCTGAAAATGTCTCTCTTCTCTGACGGGAGGATTGAATGATGAATCCCTTCTCCCAGCGTGAGGTAAACTCCCATTCATCATTAAGAATTAAATCCACGCGATCAACATACCCTTGAAGTTGATAGAGTTTTTGAGCATGGCCAATATCCATGAGCACCAGAGGTTCGCCCGAAGGATTGGGAAATCTCCCTTTGATACGAAGAGGGCCTTTCTCGGTTTTCAGGATTGAAGAAGAATCTTCTTTCAGCCCTTCTTCAATATGGATGTCAACAAAGATTGCTCTTTCATCGGTCAAAAAGGAGAGAAGGTTTTCCGGGCTCCCTCTTTCCCTTTCTAAGAATTCAACCCTGTAGAGTTCCGGTCGAACCGATCGGTCCAAAAAAGGGTCAATTCCTAAGAGATGAACAGACTCTCCATTTTCAAGGCGAAGCTGCCGATCAATGACTGGAGAAAGCCACTGCAGAGCCGGATCTCGGGCTAATTTTGAGAGAATCTCCTCTTCCATGGGTCCCACAGGCCGCTGGATCGAATGGGTGCTCTTTCCCCTGAGGAATTCTATGGTATTGCTAAAACTTTTAAGAGCTGTCTGAGCCGAAAGGGTCATTCCCACCACTGCTGCCACGCCACAGGCTACCCCCACGATTTGAAGGACACTCAGGCTCAGACGTCTTGGAAGATAGCGAAGAAAGGATTTTGTAACAGTCTTCAATGAGGCATCTCCTCACAGGAGGTTTCCTCAGAGATTACCCCATCGATCATTCTGAGAATTCGGGTAGCGTAACGGCAGGTAAGCGGTGAGTGGGTGGCCATGATCAGGGTTGTCCCTGATTCCTCGCACATTCGAGTCAGCAGCTCCAGAATTTGATTCCCCGTGGCCGTATCCAAATTTCCTGTAGGTTCGTCTGCTAAGATGATCGACGGGTTCTTTACAATGGCCCTCGCAATAGCGACTCGCTGCTGTTCCCCTCCTGAGAGTTCGTTGGGAAACCTTCGCTCCTTGCCTTCCAGCCCCACTTCTTTAAGTGCATTTAGGGCTAATTGAGGATCCGCTCTATTGGCCAGCTCGAGAGAGAGGAAGACATTTTCGAAGGCTGTGAGGGTAGGGAGGAGATTAAAGAATTGAAAAATAAAACCGATTTTGGTTCGTCGAAGCAGAGTTCGTCCTCTGTCCCCAAGGGTCTCTAAATCCTGGCCTTCCACCTTAATCCGACCTTTTGTCGGACGATCAAGGCCAGCAATTAAATTAAAAAGAGTGCTCTTACCCGATCCACTCTTCCCTAAAAGGGCAATCCTTTCCCCTTTTCTGATTTCGAGATTGGTTCCTCTGAGGGCTGGTACCCCTGACCCATCAACCTCATAAATTTTCCACAAATCAATAATTCGAATAACAGAATCGGCAATTTTCTTCTCTTTCATATTCCACTCGAACCCTTGACCCCTTGAACCCTTGACCACTTGAATCCTTGGCCCCTTGAACCCTTGACCCCTTGAACCCTTAATTTTTTTAAATTCTTAACACATTATTTTGATTCTCACCAACTTCAAACTCCCTTTTTAAAAAATCCATAGGCTTCCCTCGAGGTAGGTAAGATTTATACCTCGGATCACTGGGGATTGAGTAAAGAAGGGCAAACTGTAATCGAAGGACAACCTTTTAATTATTACAATTACAAAGGCGATTACCAGTTCGGTCATGTCCCGGTGGACATTTCCCGCGAGGTCTTTGAAGCCGTCAAAAAATAGATTTGATTCATTCACCCTGATAGTTCTTACTTCCCCATCTCTTTTTTACTTTTTATTTTCAAAATAATTTTATCCATCTTAGGGATCTTCCTCGTGATTAGGAGAGATCAGAGGGTGAATTCTGTTCTTGGAAATACGGGGAATCTGTGTTAATTTTTGGGAAGACATCAGATTATTTTTAGAATTAATTTGGGGAGAGATTTAGAAAGGGTAAAATGGAAAGAATTACATCTTTAAAAAAATCTTTAAAAAATCTCTTGGAAAGTCAACGATTAGCTGTTTTAGCCACTCAGGATCGGAAGCAACCCTACGGAAATCTTGTAGCCTTTGCTTCTACCCGAGACCTAAAGCATCTTCTCTTTGCTACCTCGCGAGCTACAAGAAAGTATTCTAATATTTCTGAGAATCCGAGGATCGCCATGGTGATTGATAATCGATCGAACAAAGAAGTCGATTTCCATAAGGCTGTGGCTGTCACCGCGGTAGGAACAGTTAGAGAGATAGAAGGACCCGAAATAGGGCGATATCAAAAGCTTTATCTTTCAAAGCATCCCTATCTAAAAGAATTTTTATTATCTCCCAACTGTGCATTATTAAAAATGGAGGTTGAAACGTACTACATGGTCAGTCAGTTTCAAGAGGTCACACCACTTAAACTCAAGAAAAAGTCGAAGAAATAACAAGGGTCTGAAGGGAGATAGGGGAGATGGCCCGAGATCCCTTACGGTTTCGCCTGGGCATTAATCTAATTATATTCTTGGCGGTTTTATTTTCAGGGACTCTCATCTTTACTTCACTTGAAGGATGGTCCTTTCTCAATGCTTTCTATTATGTGATTGTGACGATTGCGACCGTAGGTTACGGGGATATTCTTCCATCCACTTCGACAGGAAAGATATTTGCTATTTTATTGATTATCATTGGTGTGGGGACCTTTTTAGGAGTGATTGCTAATACAACGGAGATCATCCT
>JBDOIB010000461.1:0-4260 GCA_041082155.1 Thermodesulfobacteriota bacterium
GGGATCTTTACCCGCATGAACCCTTCACGGTCTTAGCCTCGAAGACCTTTGCGTGAAGAATATCCAGGCAGGTTTTCTGACTTACGGATCTTCCTACTCCCTACGCCTTCCCACCCCGCGCACAGTGCGGGACAGTGGCTTCCTGCAGGTTTCGTCCCCGATTACAGCGGCGGGTCCGTCCTCGAATTGTCTCCTTCTCAGAGACTCACGAGGTTCCCTACACCTGGATATTTTATTTTGTTGCTTGCTTTTAACTAATTTCACCCTTTTTTGTCAAGCCCAGAAATTTTTTTTATTTTTTTCTTGACGAGATATTTATAAATCTGATATGAGTTGGAGACATTTTTCCTTTTTGGATTTAAAAATTCCCTTTCAAGGAGACTCTAACTCATGCATCGAATCCTAATCAATCGTAAAGAATTTTTGTTTTTAATTTTAACAATAATTCTTTTAACATTTACCTCCTCTTCTGCTTCAATCCTTCCTTCTGATTTTTCTTCTGAGGGTTCTTTGATTTTCGGACCTTATACCTTCGTGAGAGAAGAGGGGGTTCCGAAAACGGAACGAATTTCTTTTACTCTTGAAGAGATGAATTGCCTTTTTTATCTCCGCCTGACAAATGGAACCGCCGAGGGTGGGAAAAGGGTCTCAAGTGCTCGGGTAAGACTCAATGGAAAAGAGATTTTTAGACCCTCTCAATTTAATCAACAAATTGCGACTCTTGATCGTCAGATTTCATTAGAAAAAGGAGAAAATCTACTGGAAGTTGAGCTTAGAAGCGCCCCAGGATCCTTTATAACAATAGAAATATTTTGTCTTCCTCCAAAGGTATGCTCGATTTTTGGTCCTCATCAGTTTATTCGAGCCAAAGGAAAACCGATAGAGGAGACGATCGAATTTGATCTTTCCTCGCAATTCATTAGCCCTTTCTCTTTAAATTTAATCAATGGAAATCCTGATGGGTCGAATCGGGTCGATTCAGCAATCGTAAGGCTAAACGAAACCGTTGTTTTTGATCAGAATGATTTTAATGAACAGATCAGTTCTCTTTCTAAAGAGATTTCCTTGCTCTCTGTGAATACATTAGGGGTCAAACTGATGGGTGCTCCTGATGATCACCTTACCATCGATATTTTAGGGTACGATAATATTCCTCCCACAGTAACTATTACCCATCCTATGAATGGAGAGATACTCTCCGAAAGTTTAACGACGATTAAAGGCAGGGTGGATGATCCTTTGGCTTCTGTAACTGTGAATGGCAGGGAGGTTTCACTCACACCGGAGGGAATGTTTACCCTTGATGAATTTATCCTTTCTGAGGGAGAAAATATCATTCAGGTGGTAGCAAGAGATTCATGCGGGAATCAAGGAGAAGATCAAATTTTGGTCTATCGGAAGGCTGTTCCAAAAGGCCCTTATCTTCTTGTTTGTCCCGAATTATTCTACGAAAGACGTCCCGATCCCCCCGAGCCTGGCTGTAAGCCGGAATCTTATGGGTGGTATTTAGGGGTAATCTCAGGTTTAACAGATGAGACAGCGGTCTCGGTTATAGTGGATGGGGTCATTTTCCCGGATCATGTCTTGATTGAAAATCAAGGAAGAATTTACGAAGGGATGCGGCAAGGTAACTTCTTCTGGGCCTATGTAAATCTCCCCCAGGTGGATGGAGTCCATCCCTTTAAGGCCATCGCAATCAATGCTGAGGGTGATCAAACAGAGGTTACTGTCACTTTTATCAGGGATACGGTCCCTCCCCAAGTTACCATTACTTCTCCCAAGAATAATATTGTCACGAACAATCCCAGTATCACAATCATAGGTAAGGTGGATGATCCTGAGGCAAGGATCGAGATGACGTGGGGGGAAATCATTCCTGTGGTCGAAGGGATGTTTACCATAGAACATTATCTTCGTTGGGAGGGTACAAATCAAATCGGTCTTTCGGCTTCCGATCCCGCAGGAAATACTTCTTATACTTCTCTAATAATTGTTCTCGATACCATTCCACCCCAGATTAACATAGCCTCTCCAGTAGATGGGAAAGTGGTGAATACACAGATGATCAGCGTAACGGGATCTATCATGGACGACAATATCGATACGGTGATGGTCGAGGTGAATGATCATCCTCCTCAGTTATTAACCCTTACAGGATTAAACTTCAGTGCTACCGTCGCTTTAAATCCTGGCACTAATACATTAATCTTTAATGCCATCGATAGAGCAGGAAACTCGACTCGCCTTACTCGATCGGTGATCCTTGATAATGATACCCCAATCGTTGCATTTACCTCTCCAATGTCGGGAGCTATCATTTCCGGAACCTTACCAATATCGGTTGAATCCAGCGATGCAACTTCAGGAATTGCAAGCGTAGCCCTATTTATAGATGGAGAGCTGAAGGCCACCCTCTATCAGACCCCCTTTAATTTTGAATATAATACCTTAATCCTTTCTCCAGGTCTTCATACCCTCACGGTGAGGGCTACAGATGGAGCGGGAAACCAGGCCGAGACCAGTATCAATATAACTGTAGACAATATAGGACCCACAGTGACCATTACCTCACCTATCCCAGGAACTTTTGTTTCGGGAGAGATTACTGTATCGGTTCACGCGAGTGATGCTATTTCAGGGCTGTCCAGTGTATTGCTTTATGTAGATCATCTGTTTCAAGCATCATTAGCTCAACCACCTTTTGTTTTTTCCTTGAATACTTTACAGTTCGACTCAGGGGCTCATACGATTACAGCTAAAGCAATAGACAATTTGGGGAATCAGGCTGAAACAAGCATAGGGATATCTTTCGATCATGTGCCACCCGAAGTGTCTATAACATCACCTCCATCAGAGTCAACTGTTTCCGGAACAATCCCTGTCACAGTGGAAGCATACGACTCACTTTCAGGTATAGCAGGTGTTACCCTCTATCTTGATAGTCAATTTCACTCTACATTAAGCCAGCCTCCTTTTAATTTTTCGGTTGATACTTCAGCTATCACTCCCGGGTCTCATACCCTTATAGCAAGAGCTGCAGATCGGGTTGGGAACCAGGCAGAAGGAAGTAGGAACATCATTGTAGTTGAACCCATCAGGATAGAGATTACCTCTCCTGCCAATGGTGCCACAATAAATAGTAGGAGTACAATTATTCAGGGGAAAATTTATAATCACACTGGAGAGATTGGGGTCGTGGTGAACGGGGTTCTGGCAGAGGTTCAAGGGGACTATTTCGGAGTCCTTTATCCTTTGCAGATGGGAGAGAATGTGATTACAGCGATAGCCAGAAGATTTGATGGTCTTCAGGGGCAAACTTCTATCGTGATTCATTCTGAAACACAAGAAGAAACTATAAGATTGACACCGCACCCTGAAAGCGGCGCTTTGGATCGATTAGGAGGTTTAAATGTAACCTTAGAAGTCGACGTATTTATTCAGAATCCTGTGGTCAATATTTCCTGGGATTTGGATGGAGATGGAATTTTCGAATCTATAGGAAATGAAACAAGTTATAGTGTCCGGTATCAATCCCCCGGGATTTATTTACCAAAAGTCAGGATAACTGATGATCAGGGAAATGTTTATGAGGAGGCAACAATAATAAATGTTCTTTCCAGAGAGGAAATGGATGCTCTCTTGAAATCAAAATGGGAAGGAATGAAGACAAAACTATTTGATAAGGATTTAACTTCAGCCATGGAGTTTTTTATTGAACCATCAAGAGAGATTTATCAAAAGGCTTTCGAGGTGATCAGGGATGAGCTTCCACAGATTGTTTTGGAGATGAAAGATATCGAACCTATTTTTATCAGGAACAATGTAGCAGAGTATCGGATTGAACGTCTTCATCGTTTTGATGATGGAACCGAAAAGACGATTACGTATTACATTTATTTTGTGAAGGATCGGGATGGATTATGGCGGATTGATCGTTTTTAAAGGGAGGTTTTTGTGAAAGGACTGATATGGTTGATTGGCATTATAGGAATTTTGGGGGTTAATTCGTTGGCTTTAGCCAGTTCGGCGAGTTTTTATTATTCGGATGGTCCCTGGATGGGCAGGGTGATTGATGCAGAGACCAAGGAGCCGATTGAAGGGGCGGTCGTCCTTGCGGTCTGGAATAAGGTCTATGCGAGTCCTACGGGAAACCAATCCTATTTTTTTGATGCTGTAGAGGTCCTTACAGACAAGGATGGGAGATTTTTTATAAATAAATATAAAGCATTAAATATTCTCCCCGTGATAAGGTGGATAGAG
>JBDOIB010000469.1:0-4178 GCA_041082155.1 Thermodesulfobacteriota bacterium
TAGGTTTAGCCTTCAAAATAAGAGAAAACATTTCCTTAAGCATCACCCAGACCTTCTCGGGGTTAGAATTAAAGGCCTCAATGTGAGCATATTCTTCGGGATCAAACCTCTCCCACAATCCCCCGGCACTTCGAAAGTCTGGTATGCCACTTTCCACGGAGATTCCTGCTCCTGTAAAAGCGATCGTTTTCTTGGATGTAAGAAGATCTTTCGCTGCCCTACGGGTCAATGGACTTTCCATTTTCACCTGCCAGTAAGGATATTAACAAGAAGAAAAAAGAGTGTCAATTGTCTTAGTTCACTTGAATTTTTATATCGAATTTGATTATCATAAAAAGGAAAAATTCAAGGGGACAGTTATGAAGGACACAATGGAGATTGCGAAAAAAATTCTACTGGATTGGAAGGGAGACTCCTATATTTTTGGGAAGGATGTTTTAAATTTCGTTGGGGAAAAGACGGTTCCCTTCGGGAAAAGGGTCATCTTCATAGTCACAGGATTGGGCCATCCTTGGGTCGAAAATCCTTTAAATCGAGTCAAGGAAAGTTTAAGGAGTCAAGGAGTAGATTTCGTTTTAATTAAGGGAGTAAGGCCGAACGCACCCAGAGAAGATGTTTATCGGATCGGTCTCCAAGTGGCACGATCAAAAGTGGATGCGATTTTGGCTCTTGGAGGAGGGAGTACCATAGACGCGGCCAAGGCTGCAGCTATCTTAAATACCTATACTCCCAAAGAGGTTTCAGAGATTTTAGGAGTTCCCCTGGAAGAGGCAGATTCCATTGAGCCTTTTTTCGGAACGGGCATGGTAACAAAACTTCAGGAAAAGACCGGAAGAAGGGTAATGCCAGTCATTGCAGTCCAGACTGCTTCCAGTTCTGGAGCTCATCTAACGAAGTATTCCAATATTACTGACCTTGTGACCGGCCAGAAGAAGTTGATCGTAGATGAAGCCATTGTTCCTCCAGCTGCGGTTTTTGATTATAAGATTACCCTCGATTCCCCTATGAACCTAACCTTAGATGGGGGACTGGATGGAATTGCTCATGCCTGGGAAGTCTTTATGGGAGCCAAAGGTTCAGATTATGAAAGGATCAAAGAAGTGGCTCAAGTATGTATTAAGCTAATTATTTATGGTCTTCAAAGGGTGAAGAGAGAGAGAAGAGATATCGAGGGGAGAGTGGCTCTCGGCTTAGGAACTGATCTAGGGGGATATGCAATCATGCTCGGAGGAACGAGTGGCCCTCACCTTGGAAGCTTTTCATTAGTGGATATTTTAAGCCATGGGAGGGCCTGTGCCTTGCTCAATCCCTATTATACTGTCCTTTTTGCCCCCGTGATTGAGGATCAACTTAGAACGGTAGGAGCTATTTTCAAAGAAGCAGGTTATATTCAAGATGATTTAGATTCACTGGAAGGAAGGGCTTTGGGATTAGCCGTGGCGAGAGGAATGATTGCCTTTGCTAAGGATCTCAATTTCCCCACGACATTACAAGAGGCCGGAGCCTCGCCGAGCCATATAGACCGAATGCTCATCGCCGCCAAAAACCCTCAACTCAAAATGAAACTTCAGAATATGCCCACCCCCATGGACGCCGAAAAGGGAGATGTGGACCGATTGATGAAACCCGTCCTTGAAGCCGCTTTTTCAGGAGATCTGAATCTGATCCCCTAAAAGTTCACTATTTCACCCAATACAGGAGGAAAGATGAGACCGGAGATCAAAAGAGCTATCAAAAAAGTGGATACCAAAGAATGGAAACCTATATCGGTGGAATTTGGTAAGGAGTATCTTGAGGTGTTTGTTCCACCCAATTGTGTAGAACTGACCATGAGAGATGTGCCTCCCCTTCCCGATCCCCGAAAAGCCATTGAGGAGGCTCTTGAACATCCCATCCAGAGTCCTACCCTGGAAGAGATCATTCGAAAGAAAGGAAAGCTTCCGGAAGAGCTCACGGTCGCGATTGCAGTCTCTGATATCACAAGACCTGTTCCTTATAAAGGGGACCAGGGTATTCTTCTTCCCATATTGAAAAGGCTGGAATCCTCTGGAATCAAAAAGGAAAAAATCAAAATTATCGTGGCCACGGGGATGCACCGGGCAAGTACCTATGAAGAGAAGATCGAGATGTATGGCAAGGAGGTGGTCGACCAATATCTGATCCTCGATCATGATTGCGAAAATCCTGATCTCCTTGAAAGTATTGGTGAGACCAAACGCGGCACCCATGTCTATGTGAATCGGGATTTCTATTTTGCCGATCTAAAGATTGCCACAGGATTGGTCGAGAGTCATTTCTTCACAGGAATCTCGGGGGGAAGAAAATCTATCTGCCCTGGATTGGTCGATGTAAAAACGATCCAGAAATTTCATGGTCCTTATTATCTTGAAGACCCTCATGCAACCAACCTCGTGTTGGAGGGGAATCCATGTCATGAAGAAGCCCTGGAGGTTGCCCAGACGGTGGGGGTGGATTTTGTGGTGAATGTAAACTTAGATAAAGAGTTGCGACTCGTACGAGTTTTGGCCGGGGATATGATCGAAGTGAATCTTAAGGCCTTTGAATTGATTAAAGGGTATGCCGAGATTCCCTTAGATCAACCTTTTGATATTGTCTTAACCCACAGTGGATACGTGGGAAGGGATCATTATCAGACTGCAAAGGCCGGTGTTGGGGCTCTCCCCGCCGTTAAAGAAGGAGGAACTATCATCATCGTCGCCAATAATCGGGATCCTATCGAACCGATTGGTTCTCCAGAGTATAAGACCCTCATCCATTTGCTAAAATTACAGGGGCCCGATGGTTATCTTCAGATGTTAAGAATGCCTGAGTGGAGATTTACGAAAGACCAGTGGGAACCTGAAGTTTGGGGCAAGGTGTTAAGAAAGGTTGGGCAAGAGGGATTAATCTACTGTTCCCTTGAAATCGATCGAAAAAATTATTGCTTGCTTCCAGGGATTTGTGGACTCGATTTTTTAAATACCAAGCGAATCAAGCCCTCTATGGAAAAAGCCCGTCAGATGGTTCAGAGAGCTATCCAGTTTGCAATCTATCGGTATCGAGAGATGGGAATCGAACCCACGATAGCCTTTATTCGTGAAGGGCCTTATGCTGTTCCTACTCTAAGAACGTAGCTCCATTAGACGCGGATTGGACAAGCTTAGAATATCTTTTTAGATACCCTTTCACCGGTTTTTGAAGGGGTTTCCACTTAGAGAATCTCCTCTTCATCTCCTCTTCCGAGATAAGAAGATTGAGTGTCTTATGGGGAATATCAATTTCAATCAAATCTCCATCTTGAACGATGGCGATGGGACCTCCTTCTGCAGCTTCAGGAGAGATGTGGCCAATGGCTGCCCCTCGGCTTCCTCCAGAGAAACGACCATCAGTTAAAAGGGCGACTTCTCGATCCATTCCAATGCCCACAATGGCAGAAGTGGGGGCAAGCATTTCTCTCATTCCTGGCCCCCCTTTTGGACCTTCATACCGAATGACCACCACCTCCCCTTTACGAAGGTTTCGGCTCAAGATCACTTTCATAGCTTCTTCTTCGGAGTTAAAAACCCTTGCAGGACCTTTATGCTTGAGCATTGCTTCATCTACGGCAGAACGCTTTACGACTGCTCCCTTGGGAGCCAGATTTCCAAAAAGGGCCACCAGCCCACCCGTTGGGTGATAAGGATGATCTAAAGGTCTGATGATTTCTGAATCAAAAACTCTCTTTCCTTTTATATTTTCTCCTACTTTTTTACCCGTAACGGTCATTGGACTCTTATGAATAAGGCCTCCTCGGCTTAATTCGGCCATCAGAGCTGGAATTCCTCCTGCCCGATGGAGGTCCTGTAGATGATGGGGACCTCCAGGAGAGAGATGACAAAGGTGGGGAGTCCTCTCACTGATTTTATTGAAGACTTCAAGAGGAAGAGGAATGCCTACTTCTCTTGCGATGGCTGGAAGATGAAGGGTCGTATTGGTGGAGCCTCCAAAGGCCATATCGACGGTGATCGCGTTTTCAAAGGCCTTGGAAGTTAAAATAGTGGATGGTTTTATTCCTTTCTTTACCAGATCCATGATCTTTTGGCCCGCCTCCTTTGCGAGTCGAATTCGATCTGCAAAGACAGCAGGAATGGTCCCATTGTATGGAAGGGCAAGGCCTAAAACCTCAGCCAAACAATTCA
>JBDOIB010000483.1:0-8910 GCA_041082155.1 Thermodesulfobacteriota bacterium
AAGTCATCACCCAGTATGCGATGAAAGAGGTAGAGGCGATCGGTCTTGTCAAATTTGATTTTTTGGGACTAAAGACCCTGACCATGATTCATCATGCTATCGAGCTCATCGAGAAGAATCGAGGAATAAAAATTGATCTTTCTGAAATCCCCTTGGATGATCCGAAGGTGTATGCTTCTTTGGCCACCGGTTCAAGTCTGGGACTCTTCCAATTGGAAAGCGAGGGAATGAAAAACCTTCTGATTCGACTCAAGCCCGAGAGTTTTAAAGAGATCATTGCCCTTATTGCTCTCTATCGCCCTGGGCCTCTGGACAGTGGGATGATTGAGGAGTTTATTAAACGACGTCATGGGATGGAGCCTATTATTTATGAACATCCTTTGCTGGAAAACATCCTCAAAGATACCTACGGGGTGATTGTGTATCAAGAGCAGGTCATGAGGATCGCAAGCGTTTTGGCCCATTTTAGTTTGGAGGATGCGGATAACCTTCGGAGAGCGATGGCGAAGAAGGATGCCCTCGAGATGATGAAACAGAAGGAGAAGTTCCTCGAAGGAGCCAAGCGAAATCGGATCCCCCCTCGAAAGGCAGAAAAGATTTTCGAGCAGATGGAGACGTTCGGTCGATATGGATTTAATAAATCTCATAGTGCGGCTTATGCTCTCCTCGCCTATCAGACCGCTTATCTGAAGACTCATTTCCCTATCGAATTTATGGCTGCCCTTCTGACCAGTGAGGTTCAGAATGCAGAAAAGGTGATGCGGTATATCGCGGAATGTCGAGAGATGGGAATCACCATTCTACCTCCAGATATCAATGAAAGTTATCGAAATTTTACAGTGGTAGGGAATCAGATTCGATTTGGACTGGCCGCGGTCAAAAATGTGGGGGATGCGGCCATTGAAGCCATCCTTCGGGAGAGAGAAGAGAGAGGAAAATTTCGTTCCCTCTACGATTTTTGTAAAAGAGTGGATTTAAGAAAAGTCAATCGTCGGGTGATCGAGAGCCTGATTAAATGTGGAGCCTTTGACTTCACTAAGGTTTACCGATCCCAGATGCTTACAGTCCTTGAGGAGATTCTCCATTGGGCCCAATCTGCCCAGCGAAAGAAGGAGACTCCTCAGATGACAATCTGGGGATCGGAATGGAATGAGCTAAAAGAGCATTATCCCGAGATGGAAGAGTTTTCTCAAGAACAATTGATCCTCTTTGAAAAAGAGACCATCGGTTTCTATATCTCTCGCCACCCCCTTTCTCCATATCAGGAAGAGATCAGAAAAATCACCGAGGAGGACAGTTCCACCCTCTCCTTCGGTCCAAATGGAAAGGAGGTAAAACTCTGCGGGCTGGTGAGTCAACTCAAAGAGGTAATCACCAAAAAAGGGGATCGGATGGCCTTCCTGAATCTGGAGGATATGAAAGGTTGGGTGGAAGTGATTCTCTTCCCTGATCTCTTTAAAACCGCCTCTCCTTATTTAAAAGGAGGGGAACCTATCTTTGTTCGAGGAACCCTTGATCTCTCCGGAGACCAGGTGAAGGTCAAGGCGAAGGAGATTCGTCTCCTTTCAGAAGTCTTTTCTGAAAATCCCCAGAGTCTTCACCTTAAAATTCCATTAGATCATCTGAATTCGGCCTCCCTCAAAGGGTTAAAGGAAGTCATTTTAGCCCATCCAGGTTCCTGTCAGGTTTATCTCCACCTCATCAATGGAGATCACCCAGAAACGATTATTGCTCTTTCTGAGGAATATCGGGTTTCCCCCACTTCCGAATTTCAAGAAGAAGTAAAAGGGCTTTTTCCTTCCCCAATCCTTTCGTTCGAATGGACTTAAGAGATGGTGAGACACTATTTAGATTTTGAGAAACCCCTGGTGGAATTGGAAAATGAGATCGAACGCCTTAAGAGGTTCCCAAAAGGAAGGGATCATGCTCTGGAACAACAGGTTCGGCACTTAGAAGAGAAGCTCGATCGACTCCGGAAAGAGATTTTTTCAAACCTCACCGGTTGGCAAATTACTCAGTTAGCCAGACATATTGATCGACCCAAGGCCTCCTTTTATATCCAGGAGCTTTTCGACCAATTTATTGAACTCCATGGCGATCGGGTCTATGGGGATGATCCCGCCATCGTAGGAGGGCTATCTCTCTTTAATGGGAGAACGATGGTGGTCATTGCCCATCAGAAAGGGACCGATGTGAGGGAGATGGCCTATCGAAATTTTGGAATGCCTCATCCTGAAGGGTATCGGAAGGCCTTACGATTGATGAAGATGGCTGAGACGTTTCAAAAACCTGTTCTCACGATGATCGATACTCCAGGGGCGTTCCCAGGGATTGGTGCGGAAGAAAGAGGACAAGCAGAAGCGATTGCAAGAAACCTCAAGACCATGGCCCATCTCAGGATTCCCATTCTAACCCTAGTCATTGGAGAAGGGGGAAGTGGAGGAGCACTGGCCATCGGGATGGGGGATCGAATTTTGATGTTAGAATATTCCATCTATTCTGTGATTTCGCCAGAAGGATGTGCGGCCATCCTCTGGAAGGACGGGGAGAAGGGAAAGGCCATTGCTGCGGATTCACTGAAATTAACTGCCCGAGACCTTTATCGGTTAGGAGTCATCGACGAGGTCATCGAGGAACCCCTTGGAGGGGCCCACAGGGATCCAAAAGGAATGGCCCTTCGTCTGAAAGAGGTGATTGAACGTCATCTGAAAGAATTGGAAAGAATGGATGTGGATCAATTATTAAAAAAGCGCTATGAAAAGTTTCGTAGAATAGGGGCGTTTATCGAGGAGAGCATGGAATGGGGGGCTGATGAGTAAAAAGATTGAGATCCTTCCTGAATCCATTTCTCAGAAGATTGCTGCAGGAGAGGTGGTTGAGCGCCCCGCCTCGGTGGTCAAGGAGCTCATGGAGAATGCCATTGATGCTCATGCGCAAGAAATTATAGTGGAACTAAAAGGAGGGGGGCTCGAACTGATTCGAGTGATTGATGATGGTGAGGGGATTGAACCAGAAGATCTTCCTGTAGCTCTTCAGCGCTTTGCCACAAGTAAAATCCGAAATGTTGAGGATCTATATTCGATTCGTACTCTGGGATTTCGAGGGGAAGCTTTACCCAGTATTGCCTCCGTCTCACACCTCACGATTATCTCCCGTGTGGCTCATGCCCTCAGTGGAACAAGGATTGTTTGCGAAGGAGGGGAGATCAAAAGTCTTTCTGAAATAGGGTCTCCCGTAGGAACAGAGGTGATTGTAAGAAATCTCTTCTATAATCTTCCTGTCAAGAGAAAGTTTCTAAAATCGATTCGATCCGAGCTGCGTTATGTCCTCAATTATTTTAATAGAATAAGCCTTTCTTACCCTTCCATCTCCTTTAAATTGATCCATGATGAACGAATGGTTGAAGAACTTTTGAGAACAGAATCTCCCTGGATAAGGGTCGAAGCCCTTTGGGGTCGAGAAATCGTTGATCATCTTCGGGAGATTGAAACGGAAGAAGGAGAGCTCCGTCTTTCAGGATTGATGAGCCTTCCCTCCCTGGCAAAAGGAAATGCAGATGGGATCTATCTTTATGTGAATCGAAGATACGTGAAGGATCGAATCATGTATAAGGCCATCCTCGAAGCCTACCGTCATCACCTCCCATCCGGGAAATTCCCGTTCTGTCTCCTCTTCCTCGAAATTCCTCCCTCTTTCGTGGACGTAAATGTTCATCCCACCAAGGCAGAAGTAAAGTTTAAAGAACCCGAAAGGATCTATCGTTTAGTCTTTAATATGATTCACCATATCCTTGAAGGAAAAACTGAACGGGGCATTCCCGTTTCCCTTGGGAAGAGGGAAGGATACGAAGGGCCCTCCTTTCCTCTGAAAAGGGATTTCATTCCTCCAACCGAGAGCAGAGGAGAGGAGATCACCCCTTTTTTTGGATTGAAAGAGGAAAGACCCCTCTGGGGGGAAGAAAAGAGATTTCGAATCATAGGACAGCTTTGGGAGACCTATATTCTATGTGAAAACGAAGAGACTCTTGTCTTGATCGATCAACATGCAGCTCACGAAAGAGTCCTCTTTGAAAAATGGAAGAAGAAGGTGGAGAACCACTCCCTTGGCTCCAATCCCCTTCTCATTCCCATTCTTTTGGAATGCTCTCACGAAGAATCTATCATCCTGGAAGAGGTAATAGAGACCTTTCGAACCATCGGTTTTGAACTTGAACCGATCGGAGAGAGGCTTTATGCTATTCGGGCTATCCCTGAGCTTCTTCAACCGGAAGAATCGAAGCCATGGATTCGGGAAATATTGGAAGAACTCTCTTTCTTGAGACGGGGAGACGAGGGGAAGAATCTCATTGAAACCCTCCTCATCTCACTCTCCTGTCATTCCTCTGTCCGGGGAAGGGGAACCTTAAGAAGAGAGGAGATGGAGGAACTGGTAAAGAGTCTTTCCCCCTTTGAGCTCTCTTTAACCTGTCCTCATGGAAGACCCATTTTCTATTTTATTCCCCGGACGGAATTGGAAAAACAATTTAAAAGAAGGCGCAAAGGATCATAACTCCTCTTCAGGTTCTAAGCCATTGCTGTTAAGCCCATATTTTTCTAATCGATACCGCATGGAACGAAAGTTGATATTAAGGAGTTCAGCCGCCTTCTTCTTTACCCCCTTAGCCCGATCCAACGCCTTGAGGAGAAGCATCTTTTCCAGGTCAGCCACGACCTTTTCAAGATCAATCCCCTCCTCAGGAAGCTCGATCTCGAACGGACTCCTCTTGGCGGGAAGTTGATTCTCAAGATAGGAACTGAGGTTCTGTAAGGAGAGTTCAGAACCCGTTTCCAAAGCCACGGCCCGCTCAATAATATTTTGGAGTTCTCGGACATTGCCCGGAAAGTCGTAGTTCATTAAGAATTGAAGGGCTTCAGGAGAGATTCGGGTAATGGACTTACCTAATTCCTCAGAGTATTTTTTCAAAAAATGGTGGGCCAGAAGGGGGATATCCTCTTTTCTTTCTCGAAGAGGAGGAAGTTTAATCTGGATCACATTGAGTCGATAGAAAAGATCTTCCCTAAACCGTTTCTCTCTCACTGCCTCTTCCAGATCTTTATTCGTTGCAGAGATGATACGGACATCGACCCGGATATCTTCTGTTCCTCCCACCCGTTTAAATTCTTTATCCTGAATGACCCGAAGAAGTTTGACCTGCATCATCAAGGGAAGCTCACTGATTTCGTCCAGAAAGATTGTTCCTTCATCGGCGACCTCAAAAAGTCCCTTCTTGGTTGAAATGGCATCGGTAAAGGCCCCTTTCATATGACCAAAGAGTTCACTTTCAATCAAAGACTCCGGAATGGCCCCGCAGTTGAGGGTCACAAATGGTTTATCCCTTCTCGGGCTATTATAGTGAATGGCTTTGGCCACCAGCTCTTTACCTGTTCCACTCTCGCCCGTGATCAAAATATTGGTCTTCGTGGGAGCCACCTTCTCCAGGAGACTATAGACTTCAAGCATTTTAGGGCTCTGTCCGATGATGTTCCCGAAATGGTAGCGTTCTTGGACGACCTGCTTCAGGATAAGGTTCTCCTTCTCGAGCTTCTTTTTCTCCAGGGCATTTCGAATAATGAGTTTAATCTCATCTACTTTAAAAGGCTTTGTAATATAGTCATAAGCCCCTTCCTTCATCGCTCGAATGGCTGTGTCCGTAGAAGCGAAGGCCGTAATGATTACCACCACTGTTTCCGGAGAGAGGGATTTAATCTTTTTTAAGGCTAAAAGACCGTCGAGTTTGGGCATACGAATATCCAGAAGGGCCAAATCAAAGATCTCTTTCTCTGCCCATCTGACCGCTTCCTCTCCATTGGAGGCCAAGGTGACCCGATATCCTTCTTTTCGGAGCATGATCTCTAAGAATTCTCTCATGCTCTTTTCGTCATCGGCCACCAAAATCTTCTCTTTTTGCATCTCTCCAGATCCTAACCTTAGATTTTTATTCCGCAGGTAAAAAGACCGTAAAGGTGGAACCTTTACCCATTTCACTTTCGACCTTAATCAATCCTTTATGATTCTCAACGATCTTATGGACAATCGCGAGTCCCAATCCTGTTCCATTCTCCTTGGTCGTATAGAAAGGCTCAAAGATCTTTTCTTTCTCTTCCGGAGGAATTCCTGTCCCTGTATCTTCAATCGAAATCTTTACCCATGGGTTTGACTCCTTAGATGAGAAGAAGGGTAAAGCTTCTCGCCAGAGGGAAGGGTTTCCTTTTTCGAGACGAACTCGAATTTCTCCTCCATTGGAAAGAGACTGAGAAGCATTGATGAGCAGATTCCACAGGACCTGTCGAATCTGATCAGGGTCCACCACCACCGGCCCAATTTGATCTGGATAGGATCGAATCAAACGAATCCCTTCATGGAAAGAAGGGGAGTGGCTGAAGAGTTCAAGGGTTTCTTCAAGAATCCTATCGATCTCTACAGGTTGAGGACGGGTTTGAGGTGGATGAGCAAAAAGAAGGAAGTCTGTAATCAAGGCGTTGAGCCTTTCCGACTCCCGAAGGATGATCTCCATAAGATGACTTTGGGATTCATCCAATGAAAGTTCAGATTTTAACATCTGGATCGATCCACTCAGGGAGGCCAGAGGGTTTCTAATTTCGTGAGCCAGTCCTGCTGCCAGAGAGCCAATCGCAGCCATCCGGTCAAAACGCTTCATCTGTTCCTCCATCTCTTTGAATCGAGTGATGTCCTGAAAGATGAGGGTATAGCCTATGATATTTCCATCCGGATCCGTCAGGGGGGAGATGGAGAAACCTAAATAGATTTTATGACCCTTTTCGTCGATGAGGGTGGTCTCATATCGTTGGTATTGTGGGGGCTCCTGTAATGACTTCTTCCTGATCTCCTCCATCACCTCATTCATTTTTGGAAACAGATCATAGATGGATTGATTCCGGAGCCCTTCTTCTTTTCGACGAAGAATCTTTTCTGCGGTTCGATTCAAAAAATTGATCTTTCCCTCAAGATCGATGGTTAAGAGTCCACTGTCCAGACTCTGTATGATGTTTCGGTTGAAGGCTTCCAGGTGATGATAATCCACCTCTTTCTGGAGAAGTTCTTTTCGTTTCTTCTGGAGTTCTTCAGAAATAGATCCACTTAAAAAGGCCACGATATAGAAGGCGGTCATGTAGAGAATGAGGGTGTAAAAGATTCGGCTAGGCTCATAAGAAGAGGGGTCGCCGATAGGATGAATCAAACGGTAGAGTTGAAGAATCAGAATCAATCCAAAGAGAAAGGTAGAGAAGGAGGCGGAGAAGAAAGCCCCCCGCTTAAAGAAAAGGATGCTGCTTCCGATGATCGCAAAGATGTAGGTGATGGGGAAGTAGCTCTCTTTTCCTCCGGTAAAATAGATCAGACCAGCAATAAAAAGGTGGTCAATGATGAGTTGGACCTTGATAAATCGACGAAGATCCTTTACCTGATTTAAGAGGAAGGCATACCCAATGGTCACGAGATAGAAGAACCCGATAAAATAGTAGAACTGATTGGTCATCGGAATGAAAAAAAACTTTTTCTCCGAGACCTGAAACAGAAAGGTAATTCCTAAAAGAAGCGAAAGGATAATCAAACGAGAAAGCATTAAACCCTTTGCACTTCTTAGGTCCTTGAGATGGGAATTAAAGGATAGGGAGGAATGGGGATTCATCGATCTTAAAACCATCTCCTTTAAGAGTCTAATGGATTGCAGAGGCCATCTGAAAGATAGGAAGATACATAGACACCACGACCCCTCCAATGACCACGCCTAAAAAGATCATCAGAAAAGGTTCGAGAAGAGAGGTGAGATTTCCCACGGCGATATCCACCTCTTCTTCGAAGAAATCGGCAATCTTTGAAAGCATGGAATCTAAGGCCCCGGTGGATTCTCCCACTGAGATCATCTGGATGACCATCGGAGGAAAGATCCCGCTTCGGTTCAGGGGTTCGGAGATAGTCTCACCCTCTTTAATGCTTGCCCTTGCATTGAGAATAGCGGTTTCGATCGTTCGATTCCCTGCGGTTTTTGAGACGATACTGAGCCCATCTAAGATAGGGACTCCACTGCTGACCAGCGTTCCTAAAGTTCGGGCAAATCGAGCGACAGAGACTTTCTTCAGAAGGATTCCAAAGACGGGGAGTTTTAAAAGGAGACGGTCGACGAGGGTCCTTCCGTATTCCGTTCGATAAAATCTTCTAAAAAGATAGATGAGAAGGATGACGGCAGGGATGAAGAGGAGAATATATTTCTTGATAAATTTGCTGATGGAAAGCACGATCAGGGTAGGAAGGGGGAGACTTTGACCTGCCGATTTGAACATCGTCTCAAAGACCGGGATAACAAAGATCATTAAGATCATTACCACCAAAACAGCCACAGTGACAATGACTCCTGGATAGACCAGGGCTGATTTTACCTTCTTTTTTAAGGCCTCTGCCTTTTCAATATAATTGGCAAGACGAATCAGAATATTATCCAGGATCCCTCCTTCTTCCCCTGCGACGACTAAATTGGTATAGAGTTCGTTGAAGGTATCCGGATGTTTTCTCAAGGCTCCGGCAAAGGTGGATCCTCCCTCCACATCTTCTCGAATCTCCCGAATAATCTTCTTAAACGTTTTATCTTCCTGCTGAGAAGAGAGAACGTCTAAGGACTGAACCAGAGGGAGTCCCGCATCGATCATGGTGGCCAATTGACGGGTAAAGATTGCAATTGCTCTTTGTTTGACCTTCCTTTTAATAGGAAGGGAGAATTGGATCTCCTTTCCTTTCGGAGCGATCTTTGTGGGGATTATTCCCTGTTGACGAAGATGGACCCTCAAGGCACTCTCGTTGGGGGCTTCCAGTTCTCCCTTCTTTAGCATTCCTTTTGTGGTCTTTCCTTCCCATTTA
>JBDOIB010000486.1:0-4606 GCA_041082155.1 Thermodesulfobacteriota bacterium
GAGAGATGGAGAGGCTGTCAAAGTAGCAACCGGAGGAATGGTTCCTTACGGGGCGGACGCAGTAGAAATGATAGAATATACGGAGTGGATCGACCCCCAAACCCTCTCTGTCACAAAACCTCTTTCCCCTATGGAGAACGTCATTCAGATCGGAGAAGACGTAAAGGCCGGTGAGATCCTTCTTCAAAAGGGTCGTCTTCTCAAACCTCAGGAGATAGGACTTTTAGCAGCGATCGGGAAAAAGGAGGTCAGGGTTTATCTTAGGCCAAAGGTGGGAGTCATCTCCTCAGGAGATGAGATTGTTCCTGTTGAAAAGGATCCCTCCCCTGGAGAAATAAGAGATATTAATCGTTACACCATCTCTTCAATGGTCAAGGAGAATGGAGGAATTCCTCTCTTTATTGGAATTGCAAGAGATCGAGTCGAGGATTTAAGAGAAAAAATCGAAGAAGCTTTAAGGGAGACCGATTTTGTTGTCATCACAGGGGGAAGCTCCGTTGGAACGATGGATTTGACCGGGGAAGTCCTCCGGTCACTTCCGAAAACGGAGATCCTTGGCCACGGCCTTTCCATTCGACCCGGAAAACCTACTCTTCTCGCAGAGGTGGATGGAAAGCCTTTCCTCGGCCTTCCTGGACATCCGGTCTCTGCCATGGTCATCTTTCATTTTTTTGGGAAACCCATTTTAAGACTCCTCTCGGGAATCCCAAAGGAACATGCCTGCCATCAGATAAAAATTAGGGCAAAGGCTTCACGACCTATCCCTTCCATTGCAGGTCGAGAAGACTATGTGAGAGTAAAGTTAGAAGAGAAGGATGGAACCTATTGGGCTTCTCCCGTCTTTGGAAAATCTGGTGTGATCTCACACCTGGTTGATGCGGATGGCCTGATAAAGATTGGCATTCATGAAGAGGGGCTGGACGAAGGAGAGGAGGCAGACGTTTTTCTAATATGAAGCGAACGCTCTATTTAAAAAAGAAACCTTTAGAGGAAGCTAAGGGCATTGCTTCGAATCTGGCTTCACTCATCCGGCTGAGCACAGAAACGGTCCCGGTCCCACAAGCGTTAGGTCGGGTGACGGCAGAACCTGTTTTTGCAAAAACCTCTTCACCTCCTTATCTTTGTGCAGCCATGGATGGGGTGGCTGTCAAAGCAGAACTCACCCATGGGGCTACGGAGGAATCCCCAAAGATTTTAAATCTTGAGAGGGATGCCTTTTTCGTAAATACCGGGAATCCCCTTCCTCCTGATACGGATGCCGTGATCATGGTTGAAGATCTCTACCAGATAGATTCCAATCGGGTGGAAATCCGGGAAAGTGCTTATCCCTGGCAACATGTAAGATCCATCGGAGAGGATATCCTTGCTTCAGAGATGATCCTTCCAGAGAATCATCGAATCTCCGCATGCGATATTGGAACTCTTCTGACCAGTGGACATTTAGAAGTCAAGGTGAAAAGGAAACCCAAAGTTTTTGTCCTTCCGACGGGATCGGAATTGATCGATCCTTACACCTCACCCCCATCACCCTCTAAGATGGTTGAGACCAACTCCTATGTGCTCTGTGCGAAAATCCTTCAGGATGGAGGAGAACCTATCCGCCATCCTCTGGTGGAAGACGATTATGATCAAATCAAAAAAGCTCTTCTCTCTGCTGATGGGGAGGCCGATTTGATCCTTATCCTTTCCGGTTCCTCTGCCGGTTCAGAAGACTATACACATTCCATTATTGAAGAATCCGGAGAGATCTTAGTTCACGGGATCTCGATGATGCCCGGAAAACCTACCCTTCTGGGAAAATTTAGAGGACGACCCGTTATAGGGATTCCTGGTTATCCCGTCTCTGCTGTTCTGGCTTATGAGGAATTGGTAAGCCCTATTCTCTATCAGGCACTTGGCCTTCTAAAGCCCTCCCGGCAGAAGATCAAGGCAAAGACCATTAAAAAAATCCCTTCCAAATTAGGGATGGAAGAGTTTCTCAGGGTAAAGATTGGCAAAGTAGGAGAAAAAATATATTTTACTCCACTTTCTCGAGGAGCAGGAATTCTCACCTCTCTTACTCGTGCGGACGGAGTGGTTCGAATTCCTTCTTTCTCAGAAGGTTTAAATGAGGATGAAGAGATTGAAGTAGAACTCCTTAAATCTGCCGAAGAAATTCTCGATACCGTGGTCATGGTGGGAAGTCATGATCTCACCCTCGATCTTTTGGCCAATCTATTGAGAAGGCATTATCCTCCTGTCTTTTTTTCCTCTCACCCGGTCGGGAGCTTAGGAGGAATCCTTGCACTTCGAGAAGGAAGTTGCCATCTCGCCGGAATTCATCTGCTCGACCCGGATTCAGGAGAGTATAACCTCCCCTATCTGCGAAAATATTTAAAAGAGATGGAGGTCAGGGTAATTCATCTGGTTTTTAGGCAGCAGGGATTAATTCTGTCTCCGGGTAATCCGAAGGGAATCTCAGGGCTGAAAGATCTTATCCGAAAAGACATCCTCTTCATCAATCGCCAGAGGGGCTCGGGAACGAGAATCCTTTTTGACCATACCCTTAAAACTCTCTCAATCGATCCAAAGGAAATCAGAGGTTACGAAAGAGAAGAGTTTACCCATATGGGGGTAGCCTCCAGGGTAGCCAGTGGGATGGCGGATGTCGGTATGGGAATCCTCTCAGCGGCAAAAGCCCTGGGGCTTGAGTTTATACCAGTAGCCAAAGAACGTTACGATCTTGTAATTCCATCCGCTTTCTTTAAGGATAGAAGGATTCAGAGACTGATTGAAACGATTCGATCAGAAGAGTTTAAAACCCTCGTTCTTCAGATGGGTGGATATGACATCTCTCGGACAGGAGAAGAATTTACAGAATGCTGAAGGAGAAATACAGAGCATTCTGAAACCAGAAAGTTAACCGGTATGCTCTTCGATCCCTATCAAAGAAGCATTAACTATCTCAGAATTTCGGTAACCGATCGATGCAATCTTCGATGCCGATATTGTATGCCTGAGGAAGGAATCCCTACCATCCCCCACGAGAAGATCCTGACCTATGAAGAGATTTTAAGGCTCGTCCGCATCTTTGTCTCTGAGGGAATTTCTAAGATCAGGCTTACCGGAGGAGAACCATTGGTCCGGAAAGGAATTGTAGAATTTGTCGCCGATCTCTCAAAGATTGATGGGATAAAAGATTTAAGCCTCACAACCAATGGAATTCTTCTAAAAGATTACGCCAGGGAGCTGAAACAAGCAGGGTTAAATAGAGTGAACATCAGTTTAGATACCCTTCAAAGGGATCGATTTTATCAAATTACCCGAAGAAACGGCTTTGAGCGGGTGTGGGAGGGAATTCAGGAGGCCTTCAATGTCCATCTCCTCCCCATCAAGATTAATATGGTGGCCATCCGAGGAATGAATGACGATGAGATTGAATCCTTTGCTCAGTTAACGTTCCGTCTTCCGCTCACCGTTCGATATATCGAATATATGCCGTCCGGAAATGGGGAGGAATGGAGAGAAGGAAGCATCCTGACGATTAAAGAGATTAAAGCCCGTCTTGAAAGAATGGCTCCTCTTATTCCCATCCCTTCAACTGCATTGGATGGACCAGCACGAAGATTTCATTTCGAAGGAGCTTTGGGGGAAATCGGGCTCATCGGACCAGTGAGTGACCACTTCTGCGGGAATTGTAATCGTCTTCGATTAACCCCTGACGGGAAGATTCGAACCTGCCTCTTTTCTGATGAAGAGATCGACGTGCGCGAATATCTCAGAAACGGAGCCGGGGATGAGGAATTAAGGGAAAGATTGCTTGAAGCCTTAAAAACCAAACCTGAGAAACACCACATCAATACGCATCAGTTTAAAAAATGCCAGAGGAATATGTCTGCCATAGGAGGGTAAGAGAGGTCAGATGCCAAAGCTAACCCATTTTGATAAACAAGGTCGGGCAAAGATGGTTGACATCAGCTCAAAGAAGGAAACGGTGAGGGAGGCCATCGTGAGAGGGTCCGTTTACATGAACAAAAATACATTTGAAAGAATTATGACCGGAAGAATCGAGAAAGGAGAGGTCTTCTCGGTGGCTAGGGTTGCAGGAATCATGGCTGCTAAAAGGACTTCCGAAATCATTCCCATGTGTCATCCATTAAACCTTTCCCATATCGAAATTAATTTTTTCCCTTTTGAAAAAGAGAATCGAATCGATATTGAAGCCAAAGCGAAGATTAAGGCCCGAACAGGGGTAGAGATGGAAGCCTTTGTGGCTGTTGCTGCGGCAAGTCTAACTATTTATGATATGTGTAAGGCTATTGATCGCGGAATGGTGATCTCGGATATTTATCTGGTTAAGAAAACCGGGGGCAAGAGCGGAACCTATCTCGCAAGGCGCAAAGCGCAGAGGGCATAGCCTCCAATCATTTTTCAATTTATGGTTTAGAAGTCTTAATGTTTTGATGGGTGCAATATTATAGGAACTGATGGAGATTGAGATGAAAAAGGTTCAGCGAGGCAAAGTCCTGGCTGTGAATATCAGCGAAGAAAAGGGAACTAAGAAAACCAATATCTACCGATGTGTTGCACTGAAAGATTTTGGGCTGAAAGGAGATGCTCATGGAGG
>JBDOIB010000489.1:0-3564 GCA_041082155.1 Thermodesulfobacteriota bacterium
AGGATGAGATTTCAATCCATCATAAATATCCGAGGCATAGAAGGTTCTTAAATTCGAAGCTCAACCATCAGAGCGATAATCTTTCAGACTGGAGGTCAAATCTCAATATGGGGAATTAAAAGGAGAGAGGTAAATGGAAACAATTTGGGGATACTTTCAAAAAATCAGAAGCATCGAAAGAAATTTAGGACTCTTTAAGATCGATTCAGGTCTCTATTTCGCTCCTATCAAGAACATCTATCACGGTCTTGAGCAAAATGAAAAGAATCCCTTTCTCCTCATCAGTCAATGCTAAACCTTCTCCCTCCTCTTCCTCCATCAGAGCCTCAACCATATACTTAAATACATGAGGCTGTCGGGAAATCTGAACCCGAGTCACCCGATCAAAAAATTTTTCATGGGCCCCCTCGAGCCTCTCCAACAGCGCCTCGTTTTCCTCATAGCATTTGATAATCTCTTGAGAAGAAATCCTCCTAACCCTTCCTAACATCTTCTGAAACATCCGAAAGATAACAAAAAATATATAGACCCCGAGCTCCCTGACTTCCCTACCCATCTCCTCGGTAAACTCTACTACAAAGGCCAGAAGCTCGGGCTGACTGGACCCAATCCTCTCCATCTCCCTCTCTGCCCTCTCAGGGCTAAAAAAGGCAACCTCCCTCCAGGTTTTCTCTACAATCTCTTCCGGGATGGGTCTCATTGTCTCATCCAACCAATCATTCCGTCAGATCCTAATCGGACTTCTTCTCAAGCTCATGTGAGAGGCTCAGATCAGAACGAGGAAGAATCGTCTTCTCCTATAAAATATACCCCGCCTTAGATAATCTTAGTACCGCCGGTCTGCCCTCGGGCAACTCAATCCACATCGGGGTCAACCCCTGATACACTCCGTTGACTTCAACCTCGGGAATAGAATTAATCTCTACCCTGACCTTAGCCCGGGAGGAATAGTAAGGAGGGGGAGAAGGATAACAGTAGGGTTTGGGAGGATAGCAGTAATAAAAAGGAGGATAATAGCCTCTACAAATAATCGCAGGCGGATCTATCCAGATTGGTGGTGGGGCAACTACAACCCCAAAACGAACATGAGGACCGGCCAATCCAGACCCGCTGGTGAGAAGAATAAAGAACACAATAAATGTCCCCACTATTGGCTTTCTCATCTTTTTATATCCCTCCTTTGTTTGTTATTTTATCCCATTTACCTTCTCTCTACAAGGAGAGAAGGAAATAGCAACAATTTATCTCCTCATACAAGTCAGCTCTTATATACTTCCATAACTTTAACTTCCACGCTGAGATTCCCCTCCCGGAAGGAAAAGTGTATTTTATTGGGTCAAAAACCAATGATTTTTTATCCCAAGAATCCTAAATAGGATCACAAATCTCCTCCTTCAAACCCATCAACCTAAAGAAAGAATTCCTTTAATGGAGATAAGCTTCCCTCTAACTTGGAGTTTAATCACAGCAAACTGAATTTTTCATTGTAATAAAAACAAACACAGGGGACCCCAAATACTTAATCAATTTATAACCTTTAATAAAAATAGAATATATTCCATAGGGTTTGATGGAAAAACTGGGTTCGATTCTATAAAATAATAAATAGAAAAGGAGATGGAGCGGTTTATGAGACCAAAGGACTATTATGAAATCCTCGGCGTGAGCCGCCAGGCTACCCCTCAGGAGATAAAGGACGCTTATCGAAGGCTTGCCTTCCTCTACCATCCGGATAGAAATAAAGGGAATCCTTACGCAGTAGAAAAGATGAAGGAACTAAATGAGGCTTATGCTGTGCTCTCGGACCCTAAAAAAAGAAGGGATTATGATCGGATCAGTAGGGAGCACGGCTCCCAGGGATATGAACGATTCAGACGGACCTACTCAGAAAAGGATATTTTTAGAGATTCAGATATATTTCAGATTTTTGAGGAGATGGCCAGAGAGTTTGGATTAAGAGGTTTTGAAGAAGTCTTCCGGGAGTTCTATGGTCATGGATTTCGGGGTTTTGAGTTTCGAAGATCCGGGATGTTTGGTGGAGGGTTCTTCTTTTTCTATTCAGCGAAAAAAAGTGAATCCCCTCAGGAGATTTCTTTTTCTCCAAAAATCCTCCCTAAAATTGGAGGGAACCTTCTTCACTATTTTTTTAAAAAGACCTTTGGCTTCGAAAAACCAGTGAAAGGGAAAGACCTGGAAGGAGTCCTCTACCTTACTCCTCAACAGGCCCTCGAAGGGGGAAAAGGAAGGTTCTTTCATCGGAAAAGATCCAAAGAGCTTGTTGTTACAATTCCTCCAGGAATTAAAGAGGGTCAAAAAATTAGATTAAAGGGAATGGGCGAAGAAGGCAGAAATGGAGGAGAACCGGGAGACCTCTACCTGGTAGTAAAGATCAGGAGACCCCTGCTCCAGAGAGCGAGAGATTTTCTGGAAAACCTTTTTTAGGATTTTTTCATCTTAAATTTTCGAGCAATCTTATAATCACTTCCCTAAGCGCATCCAGATCAAAGGGCTTCTCTATATGGGGGTTTGGCAACGATTCGAGAAACTCCCGGGTCGACTCCCTCATAATATCCCCCGTAGAAAAGATGACCCGATCGATTAAAGAGGGTCTCCTCTGCTTTAAAATATGATAAAACTCCCTCCCATCCATCTCAGGCATCACCACGTCACAGACCACAAAATCAAACTCCCTCTCCTCTAAAATCCTTAAGGCCATACGAGCATCAGGGACTGTCAAAATCTCACAGCCCATCTCCCCAAAATACTTCGAGATAATTTCAAGAATATTTATGTCATCATCAATGAACAGACCCCTTAGCCCGATGAGGCTCTTCTCAACTTTCCTCGCTCCTTCTCTTTCACTTTCCACCCTCCAAACAGGGAGAGTCAAAATAAAGGTGCTCCCCTTCCCCCACTCACTCTCCACCTCCATTTTGCCACCATGATCAACTATTATCGAACGGCAGAGAGCAAGCTCAAGCCCGGTCCCCCCTCTGCGAGACCAAGTAAAAAGAGGATCAAAGACTCTGGAAATCTCCCCAGAAGGGATTCCCGGCCCATCATCCGAAATAATGATTTTTATCTGACCTTGCACCTCAGAGGTCTTTACCCGGATCTCACCAAACCCATGAAATTCTCTTATGGCCTCCCCAGCATAATCCATAATATTTTTCAGGGCCTGCCGAATCTGCCTCGCATCAGCAAGAGTTAAAGGAAGCTCAGAGGATAATTCCCCCACCACCTTGATGTTGCTCAACCTTAATTTATCCATCTCCTCCCCGATCACAGAGTCAACCACTCTGTTAAGGTCAACCACATCCTTCTTAAGCTTTCTTTTTCGGACAAAGTCCAGAAGATCTTTCATCACTTGCGAGGCCTGATGGGCCTCCTCAACGATCCTCTCAAGCTCCCTCCGAAATTCAGACTCTGATACCCTGGATAAAAGAAGCTCAGTATAGCCCACCACAGAACTCAAATGCATGTTTACTCGATAAATCATCCAGGGAATGAATTCCTCTATAGAGGATAATTTCCCCGGCTTCTCCGAATCGAGTGGCGGGTCCT
>JBDOIB010000490.1:0-1523 GCA_041082155.1 Thermodesulfobacteriota bacterium
TAGAGATCGATTCCTCGATCAGAGAATCTTCTACCGTGGGAGAGGTCATCTCAAGACTTTGGAGTATAGGGATTCCACTTTTGTAAAGCATGACAAAGGTATAGGCGAATTTTGATAGAGCAATCTTCTGGAACAGAGAGCCAAAAACAGGGATTCGAATCCTTATCCGATGCCATAACGTTCTTCCAGATTTGGTTCGAAGATAGGACCTCAATAGGAGAGGAATTCCCAAAATAAAGAAGAGAACGAGATACCAGTATTTTTGAAAAATAGTATTGACATGAATCATGATTCGTGTGGGAAGTGGAAGAGGGGTTTTAAACTGTTCAAAGGTTAAGGCAAATCTCGGAATGACGAATGAAATCAAAATCCCAAATGCGATAAGGAGGGAGAGAATCACGATCTTTGGATATCGAGTGGCTTCTTTAACCTTTTGACGGGTTTTGAGTTCTCTCTCAGCAAGGATGATGAACCGTTCGAGGGACTCTGCCAATCGCCCCGAGGTCTCACCGGCTCGGATCATATGGACATAGATTTCAGAAAAGGCTTGAGGAAATTTGGATAAAGCTCCATGAAGAGAACTTCCTTTTTGAATTTCTTGACACACTCCTTCGATCACCTTTCGAAATGAGGGATTTTCGGTTTGTTCTTTTAGGCTTTCCAAGCCTGTGAGAAGGGGAAGGCCTGCCTTATAAAGGGTTAAAAGCTGCTGGCTGAATAGGATGAGATCCTCGATTTTAATTTTTTTAATCCTGCCTCGGAATTCGGAAAGACTTAGAGGTCCACTTCTTACCTCCTCAATCGTAATGGGGAGATATCCCAATTGGTGGAGCTGCTCTCCTGCGACCTGGGGGTTGGGTGCCTCCATTTTCCCCTCTATCAGTTCTCCTTTTCGATTTCGGCAACGGTATTGAAACGTGGGCATCTGTTCCTTTCTTCTAATTCTTATGATTATTGACCTAAATATGTTCTTATTTTTTTCATGAGATCTTCCATCTCAAAAGGTTTTGTGATGTATTCGTCCGCTCCTGTCTCCTGTCCGGTGATTCTATCCTTTTCCTGACTCTTGGCCGTGAGCATCAGGATCGGGATATGTTTATATCTGGCATCAAACTTCAATAGCCGGCAGACCTTATAACCATCCATCTTCGGAAGCATCACATCAAGAAGAATCAAGTCTGGCTGATTGTTTCGTGCCAGCTGAAGGGCCTCTTCTCCGTTATAAGAGGTGAGGACTTCGTATCCCTCCATCTCAAGAGAGAAACGAAGTGTCTCAACCAGATCCATTTCATCATCAACAACCAAAATTCTTTTTTTGTTCATGCTTCTTCCTTTAACCGTTCTTTGGCTTTGCGAAATAGGTCACGTTTCGAGAAAGCCTCTTGAGGATAAGTCGCCATTCCCATTCTGATGACTACAGGCTTCCCATGATCACTTAAGGGAGTATTTCTAAAGTCCTCCTCAATCCGCTGGCGGATAATCCGAGCGCCTTGAGAATCGGCTTCACAGAGAGCGGCCAATAT
>JBDOIB010000009.1:0-1609 GCA_041082155.1 Thermodesulfobacteriota bacterium
GAGTCTTTGGAGCCAACAGCGCGGGAAAATCCACTCTCATGTACACGATTTCAGGAATTATCCTGGATGTGAAGAAGAAGGAAGAGATGAAGGGCGGGGAGCGAATTACGGTTTTGGGGTCCATTCTCTTTGAGGGAAAGGAGATTACCCATTTGAAGCCGAGTGAACGGGCCAAGCGAGGAATTATATTATGCCCAGAAAGGAGGAGGATTTTCCCAGAAAGCACGACCTTAGAAAATCTGAAGATCGGAGGTTATCTGGCCACGAAGGAACAGGCTAAAAAGACATTGGATTATGTATTTACCATCTTTCCTCCTTTACAAAAATTAAAGGGGAGAGAGGGAGGATTTCTCAGTGGGGGAGAACAGCAGATGCTGGCCATCGGGAGGGCGCTCATGGCTCAGCCGAAGCTCCTCCTCTTGGACGAACCTTTATTAGGATTAAGTCCTTTGATGGAGGTCATGCTTGCTCGGGCCATCCGGGATATTAATCAGCAGACAGGAATTACGATTTTGATCACCGAGCAGTATGCCCGCCCGGTGCTTCCTATTATTCATTATGGTTATATCCTCGAAAATGGCGGGGCGGTGCTTCAGGGAACTTCTCAGGAATTGATGGAGAATCCCGATGTTAAATCCGCTTACTTCGGATTATAGAGGTGGAGGTCAACTTGACACTATTTTTTCTTTTTAATAGAGTAAAATTCACCAATATTCTTTAGAAGGAGGGACTCCTATGAAAAAGAAATGGTTTATTTTATGGACTGCGGTTCTTTTCTTTTTTTCAAGTTTAACCTTTCTATTCCCTTCAGAAAGAGTGAATGCTCAAGGGAAACCTATCATTCTCGGTGCCCCATTAGCTACGGCCTTTCTTTATGGATGGGATGCTGAAAGGGCAATTAAACTGGCTGTGGAAGAGATCAATGCGAAAGGAGGGGTTACGGTTGGAAAGGAGAAACGACCCTTCAAGGTGGAAGTGATGGATACGAGAGATCTCGAACCCGGGGTTCCTGTAAGTGATGCCCTTCTGGTGGTTGAAAAACTGATTTTAGAGAAAAACGCTGATTTCATTGTAGGTGGACCTGTCCGTTCAGAAGCAGCACTTGCAGCAATGGATCTCCTCTCTAAATACAAAAAGGTTTCTATCCTCTCTACCGGGGTTCTAACCCCTGCCTATCACAAAAGGATTGAATCTGAATACGATAAATTTAAATATTGCTTCCGGATCTCAGGAGAGGTGGGTTGGATGGTCACCGGCGAATTCATCCCCTGCCTGATGGGGATCAAAGAGAAATTCGGACTAAATAAACTCTTTATTATGGTCCAGGATGTAGCCCATGCACGAGCTGGAGGAGACATTGTAGCGAAAATGGCAGGTGAAAAAGGTTGGGAAATTATTGGTAAGGAAGTCTATCCCACCGGGACGACAGACTATTCTGTGGGACTCCTGAAAGCACGGGATGGAAAAGCTCAGGTCATTCTCATCTGGATGGATATGCCGGAGACAGCAATTTTGCTGAAACAATGGTATGATATGAAGATACCGGCCCTCCCATTCGGAACCATCATTGCAGCTGCAGAGCAACCTGGATTCTGGAAGGCCACAGAGG
>JBDOIB010000029.1:0-17964 GCA_041082155.1 Thermodesulfobacteriota bacterium
AAGGGCTGGAAAAGCATTATCAACGTGCCATGAATTTTCAAGTGGTCAAGAGCGGAGAGAGCCTCTCGATCGGTCGTCGCCATCTCACTTTTATTGAAGCCCCGATGCTTCACTGGCCGGATAGCATGTTTACCTATATCCCTGAAGATCGAGTTCTTCTCCCCAACGATGCCTTCGGCCAGCATCTTGCCACCTGTCAGAGATTTGAGGATGAGGTGGGAGATGAGGTGATGAAGCATGCAGCCAAATACTTTGCCAATATCCTCTGGCCCCTTTCTCCTCTGATTGTTAAAAAGGTCGATGAGGTGCTCAAGATGGGAATTCCCATTGAGATGATAGGCCCCAGTCACGGTCTCATCTGGAGAAAAAACCCGGGACGGATCATCCAGGCCTATCTGGAGTGGAGTCAGGGAAAGGCGGAGAAAAAGGTTTTGGTCATATACGATACCATGTGGGGAAGTACGGAGATCTTAGCTAAAGCGATCCTCAAAGGCCTAATAGAAGAGGGAGTGGAGGCCAAACTTCTCCATCTTCGGTCCAATCACCGAAGCGATATTATTACGGATATGCTGGAGGCAAAGGGAATCCTTTTAGGATCCCCGACCTTAAATAATGGGATGTTTCCAACTATGGGAGACTTCCTGACCTATATGAAAGGTCTGAGGCCGAAAGGAAAGATCTTCGGGTTTTTTGGATCCTATGGATGGGGAGGGGGAGCCATTAAAGAGATGCGACACTTTCTCGAGACCGAGAAGTTCGAGATCTGGGAAAAGGAGCTTTCCGTGCCATTTGTTCCCCGTCCAGAAGAGATAAAAAAAGCCATTGAGTTCGGAAAAGAGTTTGCAAGGAGGATTCTTTGAGAATTTAAAGAGGAAGAGATAAGGGATTGGAATGGAAAGGAGGGTTGCTTTTTTAAAGAGAATCATCGAAGAATCCCCCGCCGATCAGACCGAAATCGTCCTTCTTAGAGAGGATTCTTCGCTCACCCGTTTTGCCAATTCCACCGTTCATCAACACGTCGCTGAGAGAAATGCCACTTTGATTCTGAGGGTCATTTTTAATAAAAGGATCGTCGTGCTAACGACGAACCTTTTAACTCCCGCCTCTATTAAAAACCTGTTTGAGAAAGCCCTCTCCATTGCTAAGATTCAGCCTCCTCGCGAGGAGTTTGTCTCGCTTCCCGAGAAAAAGCCTATTCCAGAGGTAAAGACTTATTATGAGGAGATTAAACATCTGACTCCAAGAAGGAAAGTGGAGATTCTCAGGAACCTTTTTCTGAAGGTGAAAGGAAAGGGGCTTCAAGCCTCCGGTTCTTTTTCTAATGGAATAGTTGAATTATTAGTCTTAAACTCCTTGGGCGTCGAAGCCCATCAGAAATATTCAGATCTGGTGTTTCATTTAATTGTACACGATCAAGATTATTCAAGCTATGGTAGCTTTGTTTCGAGAAATCCATCTTCTTTCAATATAGAAAGTCTGGCTCAGGAAGCTATCGATAGGGTTCGAAGGATTCCCGAGATCACCCTCGAACCAGGGGAGTATGAGGTCATTTTAGAGCCCTATGCTGTCGCGGAGCTCCTCTCTTTTCTTGGATATTTAGGGTTTCATGCCCTGGCTCTTCAGGAAAAGAGAAGTTTCTTTTGCAATAGACTCGGAGAGAAGATGGTCGATGAGAAGGTCACCATCTATGATGATGGATTAGAAGAAGACGGATTGCCCATCCCCTTCGATTTTGAAGGGGTTCCTAAAAGGAGGGTGTTCTTTTTTGAATCCGGGGTAGTCCGGGGCGTGACCTACGATTCCTTCACTGCAGGAAGAGAAGGGAAAGAATCTACAGGCCATGCCCTTATGGCTCCCAATACAGAAGGCCCTATTCCCATTAATCTCTTTATGAGAGGAGGAGACTCCACATTGGAAGGGATGGTTCATTCTGTGCGGAAAGGAATCTACGTCACCCGTTTCCACTATACCAATGTGGTGGAGCCGATGAATGCGGTCCTCACGGGGATGACAAGAGATGGAACCTTCCTCATCGAAGAAGGAGAAATCAAAAATCCGATCAAGAATTTGAGGTTTACCGAATCAGCCCTTAGAGCCCTTTCTCGGTTAAAAGCGATTTCGAAGGAAAGGAGATTATGCTCTGAGGGAACGGTTTATTCCCGACGTTTTATCACCGGAGTCGTTGCTCCGGCCCTCCATGTGGATGGATTCTATTTTTCAGGGGTATCGGAATGATAATGATAAGAATCATTCGAAAGGAAGGCAATGAAGGAACTCATTGAGCATATCCTCGATCTCGCCCGCCTCAAAAGGGTAGACTATGCAGATATTCGTCTCGTAACACGCGAGAATGAAGAGATCGAGATAAAGAATGGAAAAGTCGAGGCATTCGTGCAGGAGGAGGACTCTGGTTTCGGGATTCGAGTGCTTTTTCAAGGGGCCTGGGGGTTTGCCTGTAGCTCCAAGATCAATAAAAGAGAGATGGAGAAAGTATTTGGGAAAGCCCTCCAAATAGCTAAGGCAAGTGCCAGAGCCACGAAAGAGAGGGTTTTTTTTCAAGAAGCGAAACCCAAAGTGGATCGATATAGCACAGCCATTCTCGTGGATCCTTTCCATGTGTCTCCGGAAAAGAAGGTGGATCTTCTTCTCCGTTCTGAGGCTCTTTTAAGAGCCAAGCCGGAGATAAAGATTTCAGAGGCCTTCATGGGTTCATATAAAACGGAGAAAATCTTTGCCTCAACCGACGGCTCTTATATAGAACAGAAAATCATCGAGTGTGGTGCTGGTCTTTCCGCCACAGCCATTGAAGGGTCGGAAGTTCAGGTTCGCTCCTATCCCAACTCCTTTCGAGGAAATTTTGCGACCCGTGGATATGAATGGATAGAAGCGCTGGAGCTTGAAAAGAATGCAGAGAGGGTGGCAGAGGAGGCAGTCGAGCTTCTCTCTGCCAAACCGTGTCCCTCAAAAGTCACCACCCTCATTCTCGATAGCTCCCAACTCGCCCTTCAGATTCATGAATCCATTGGTCATCCCATTGAGATGGATCGAGTGCTTGGGACAGAGACCAGTTATGCTGGAACAAGTTTCATCCGGCCAGAGATGGTGGGGAATTTTCAATACGGATCGGAGATCCTCCATGTGGTGGCAGATGCTACTTGTCCGGGAGGTCTTGGAACCTTTGGCTATGATGATGAGGGAATTGAAGCCCAAAGAGTTCCCATCATTTCTCATGGTATTTTAGTCAATCTTCTCACCTCTCGTGAGACTGCCCATCTCCTTGGAAAGGAAAGTAACGGAACGATGAGGGCTGATGGATGGAATCGAATCCCTCTCATTCGGATGACCAATATCAATCTTGAACCGGGACCCTGGAGTTTAGAGGAGATGATTGAGGATACAGAGGAGGGTCTCTTCTTATCCACCAATCGGAGTTGGTCCATCGATGACAAGCGAATCAATTTCCAATTTGGAACGGAGATAGGATGGGAGATTAAGAATGGGAAGCTCGGGGAGATGGTGAAAAATCCGACTTATACAGGGATTACCCCAAAGTTCTGGCGCTCTTGTGATGCAATTGCCAATAAGAATTATTGGCAGATGTGGGGGACGCCCAACTGTGGCAAAGGAGAACCCGGTCAGGTGGCTCATGTGGGACATGGAGCAGCCCCAGCTCGATTCAGAAATATTCAAGTGGGGGTTATGAAGTAAGAGAAAGGGTTTGCCTGAGACTTTAAATTCTTCACTTGGAGCTATTTTTCTTTTTTGGTGACGTCTTCAGCGTATCCTTCACGGAATCCTTCGATCACCTTTTCCGAAACCTTTTTGGTGGCCTGGAGAATCTTTTTTAATCCTTCTTTGAAGAGTTCCTTTGCCTCTTCGAGCTCTTCGTCTTTTTCTTTTTTCATTTCTTTTCGTCAAAAATGAAGTCAGGGTTTAATTAATTTAATGTTAACACAACCTCATAAAAGTGAAAAGGTTTTTTTGATTTTTATGACCTTTCGTGGTAAAAAAGAAATGTAATCCACTATGACCAATCTATCCCTGGGAGGAGAAAGATGAAATGTTATGTCTGTGCCAGACAAGGAGTTGATAAGGAAGCGGTGGCCATCTGCATCGTCTGCGGGATGGGACTTTGTCTGGGTCATGCCTTTAAAGAAGAGATCGCTGTAAAGGATATCGTTGATTGGGGGTTGGGGAAAGAGGTCTATCTCTATCCTTTCACCATTCCTCGATTCGTCTGTGCCGAATGCAAATTGGCTATCGAACAGAGAAAGAAGGTGGAGAAGAAATAAGGAAGGCTAAAAAACCCGGAGTGTTTAGTCGAAAAAAGAGTGATGGCAAGATGAAAAAGAAGATCCTGGTGGTAGAAGATGAAGAAGGATTAAGGCTCCTTTATAAGGAAGAGTTGGAGGCCGAGGGATACGAAGTCATCACGGCTCAAAACGGAAAGGAAGCCATTGAAAAATTAGAGGCCAAGCCCGACCTGGTCATTCTCGACATTGTGATGCCTGTCATGGATGGAATGGAGGCGCTTGGTCGAATCCTTGGAAGGGATCGAAAGATTCCCATTATCTTGAATACTTCCTATCCCGGATATCAAGAGAATTTTATGAGCTGGGCTGCTGATGCTTACATCACCAAATCCGCGGATCTCGAAGAACTGAAGAGAACGGTTCGAGAGCTCCTTGAGAGAAGGAAGACGGAATGAAAAGAGTATTAGCCATGGTCTTAGCGGGGGGACGGGGAGAGAGGCTTTATCCCCTCACCCGAGACCGTGCAAAACCTGCTGTTCCTTTTGGAGCCATTTATCGAATCATTGACTTTACCCTTTCAAATTGCCTCCATTCAGACATTCGGCGGATCTATGTCCTCACTCAATACAAATCCAGTTCTCTTCATCGCCATATCCAGTTAGGCTGGAGTTTTCTTTCGGCTCCCTTGGGAGAATTTATCGGTGTGATTTCAGCTCAGCAGAGAATCGACGAGCACTGGTATCAGGGGACTGCCGATGCCATCTTTCAGAATATCTATACCCTTCAGTCGGAAAGACCCGATCTGGTTCTTATTCTCTCGGGGGATCATGTCTATAAGATGGATTATCAAAGAATGATTTCCTTTCATCTTGAGAAAGGGGCTGACCTTACCATCTCAGCGATCCGGATGGATCGGCGTTTATCCAGAGAGTTTGGGGTGATAGAAGTAAATGAGGAAATGCAAATTATCGGGTTCCAGGAGAAACCCGAAGAACCCAAGACCATCCCTGGAGATTCAGAAGGGATCTTGGCTTCAATGGGGATTTATGTCTTTAATACGGAGATCCTGGTAAAACGATTAATTGAGGATGCCCGATCCAATTCGAGCCATGACTTTGGAAAAGATATCATCCCGTCGATGATCGGGAAAGACCGGGTTTTTGCCTTTGATTTCAGACATGGAGATCCGGGAAGGAAAGGATATTGGAGGGATGTCGGAACGATCGAGGCTTATTACGAAGCCAACATGGATCTCATTTCGGTTACCCCTCAACTGAATCTCTATGACCCTGATTGGCCCATCCTGACCTATCAGCTCCCCTATCCTCCTGCAAAAACCGTTCTGGAAGAAGAAGGGCGCACAGGAATGGCGATTAATTCGATCATCTCCAATGGTTGTATTATCAGTGGAGGAAATGTGAGACGGTCGGTTCTTTCTCCAAGGGTGGTGGTCCATAGCTATGCTGAAGTGGAAGATTCCATTCTTTTTGAAGGGGTCGATATTGGAAGGCATGCAAAGATTAGAAGGGCGATTATCGATAAAGAAGTACGCATCCCTCCGGAGATGAGGATTGGTTATGATCTTTCAGAAGATGCGAAACGATTCACGGTAACCCCCACGGGAATCGTCGTGGTCCCTAAATGGATTAAGCTATAACCTCCCTTTCTTAGAGATCCAGAAGATCAGAGAGATTGAGCTCCAGCATCTTTACAGAAGCGAGAATTCGTTCTGCATTCCGATCGATCGCCTGAATTCCTCCTGAGAGACTCTTTAACTCCTCGGCTGCTTTTTTGATGGTTTTGATTCGGGTGTCGATTTTTTTCATCTCTCTTCGAGTCATTTTCCCCTCCTCATCCCCTCGACAGATTTCGAGATTTGGATTCTCAGGCTTTGAATGTCTTGGTTAGCCCTGCTTTCTCAAATCCTTAAAGCGTTTCGCTTTCACCTCATACCGAGGAAGAGAGCGATAAGGATGAACCTCGATATTGTAGCCGAGGTTGGTCTTCAGCCGAAGCTGGTCTTTAAGCTGGGAGAGGATGGAGTCCCGGTTTCCTTCTGCTTCTGGGAGTAGCTCAATCTTTAAGGTAATATCATCAAGATCTCCCTTTTTGGTGACGACCACTTCAAACTCATCACTCAGACCCGGGATTGAACGGACGACCTCTTCAATGGCAGAAGGGGCCACCAGAACCCCTTTGATCTTTGTAATATCATCCGCCCTGCCGACCACTCCTCCTTTAATCAGTCGAAAGGTTCTTCCACATGGACATGGATCCGGAGCCCATTCCGTCACATCTTTAGAGTCGAATCGAATACAGGGTTGAGCTATTCGATCGAGGGCAGTGATCACCACCTTTCCCTTTCGTCCCGGCTCTTCAATAAGCTCTCCTGTCTCAATGTCTTCGAGCTGAACCAGAAACAGGGCCTCGTTAATATGAAGACCCCCGGGCTGAGCCGTGCACTCAAAACCCCATGCACCGATCTCCGTGGCTCCAACATGATCGTATACCTTTGCTCCCCAGGCCTCCTCCATCCTCTTCTTCGTAGAAGGGATACTTGCCCCTGGCTCTCCTGCGCAGGTAATCTTTCGAATCGTCAGGTCTTTGGCCGGATCGATCCCTAACTTCTTTTTTGCTGTATCCGCCATTCCCAGGACATAGGTGGGGGTAGCCATCATCGCAGTGGCTCTAAGCTCTTGAATCTTTAAGATCCGGGCCTCTGTGTCGAGTACGCCTCCTGGGACGACCTCGCAGCCAATCTTTTCAGCAGCATAGTGACCTGCCCAGAAGGCCACAAAAATATTGTAGCCAAATGGAAGAAAAACCCGATCCGTTTTACGGTATCCCTGAGCATAAAGGAGGTAGGCCCAGGCCTCTGACCACCACTCCCAATCCTGCCAGGTGTCGGGTTGATAGACCGGTGTTCCTGTAGTGCCACTGGTCTGTCGAAATTCGGTGACTTCTTCGAGAGGAACACAGAGGGCTTCTCCATATGGAAAAGGGTCTTTTCTCTGGATGTCTCGCATCATGGCCTTTTCCACCTTGGGTACTTTCGAAATATCTTCGTAAGTTTTAATATCGCCGGGCTCAAGACCTGCTTCCTGATAGAGTCTTCGATGAAATTTAGATCGCTCATAGGCCCACTCAAGAATCTTTTTAAACTTTTTGAGTTGAAGGGACCGCAATTTTTCAAGAGGGAGAGTTTCTGCAATAGGATTCCAGTATATCTCTGCACCCTGTCCGATGGACTTCATTTTTTCCTCCTTGAAGATGTAGAAAGATGGATTTTCTTTAGAATCTTTTTTGGAATCTGGTTCGAGAGGGACTCCACCATTTTTATCTCTTTTGAGGTCATATGATCCCAGTGGATGCCCATTACCACGACGACATTTCTTCTCAACAGGGTAGCCAGTTGTTCCGAAATCTTTTTGGCTAAAAGATCCTCTTTGTGTCCCAAAAAGGTAAGGTTGGAAGAAGTTGCACTCCATTTTCTGGGGTCCTTAAGACTGGGTCTCGGGGTTGCGGCTCCAATCGCACCAATATGAGGCCTTGTCCCACCCCAGATTGAAACCAGAAGGTCTTCTCCCAACTCCTGGACATAGCCATAAATACGGAATCTTCCCTTTGAAACGTTGATCTGAAATCTTTTCATCTTCGATTGTAAAAGGTCTATCAGTTTTATGGGACCTTTGTCAATCGCGAAACCCCTGAAGGAAACTCTTCACATTTCTCCCGAGAACCGAATGGTTATACCCTCCTTCTAAAACGCCAAATCTCCTTCCTTGACATTGTGAAATAGAGAGTTCTTTCACCAATTTCCCAATAGAAAAATAGTCCTCTGTCCTAAGAAGTCCTCCCCAATCCTCTACGTGGCGATCAAATCCCGCAGAGACGCCTATTATGTCGTAGCCTTTTTCTTTACGAAGATCCTCCTCAAGGTGCTTCATAAAGATCTCCCGGTTGGTTCCTTCTGGATGATGGTAAGAGACCTCTTTAGACCCTCCGAAGATATTGGCTGTCCCATCCCCATAGTGAAGATCGAAATCGAGAATAAGGGCTTTTTTGATCTTTTCTTCAGCAATTAATTTTTTGATGGCTATGGCGATGTTGTTAAAATAACAGAAACCCCAGCAGGAGTGAGGGCTCGCATGATGTCCCGGAGGGCGAATGAGGCCAAATGCAGGTTCTCCCTTAAAGGCTAACTCTGCTGCAAGAATAGCTCCTCCTGCAGCGAGAATCCCAAGCTCATAAACGATAGAGTTTCTTTTAATATTCTGGATATGTCCTGTCCCATGAACCAGAGCTAAGTGCTCTTCAGAGGCGGCCTGGGGTTCTATAAAATCGAATTCCCCTTTTAATTCCTTTGTAATGGCCTCCATTCTTCCTTTTGCGGCTGCGGGATCAGAGGTATAAACCTCATAGAATCTTGGATGGAAAATCACTTTCATAAGATCTCCCCTTCTATGCTTCTGGTGAGTGTGATTCAATTGTATTTTGATTCGCTAAAACTATGTTAGCATAGTTTATCTGGAATAGACAATAAGGTTCATTTTGCCAGCCCTATCAGGATAAGCCCTAATGTCATAAAAGTAATGCCTGCCAGTCGAATCTTCCAGTTTTTTTCTTTCAAAAATACGATCCCGAAAAGAGCCCCAAAAAGAACTCCTGACTGACGAAAGGCCACCACGTAACTGACCTTACTCATGGTCATGGCCAGGAGGACCAAAAAATAGGCAGCATTTTGAAGAACCGAAATAAAAAGGACCTCTTTTTTAGATTCATTCCAGATCTTTGAGAGAGAATTTTTTCTTCGGAAGAGAAGAAAGACTCCAGTATGAAGAGTCATAGAGAGATTGATCCACCAGAGATAAAACAGGGGATGAATGAGCTGAACACCCACCTTATCAATGACCGAATAGATGGAGCTGGCCACGGCTGCTAAAAAGGCCAGAATGAGGGGCCTCGCCACGAAGCGTTGGGGAAGAGGGAGGATATCCTTCAAATGGAGTCCTTTTTGAGGAATGATATAAAGCCCCACCATCACTAAAAGGATTCCAAGTATTCCTTTCGAGGAGAGGGTTTCTCCAATCAAGGCAATGGCCCATATCTGCGTAAATAGGGGAGCGGAGCGTGAAATGGGATAGACTAAGGAGAGGTCTCCACCCCCTCGATAGGCCTCAATTAGACAGATGAAATAGATCGTTTCAAAAAAACCCGAAAGGATGATCATCCCTATCAGAGCCCATGAAAGTTTGGAGACCAGAGAGGGAAGAACGCCAAAACTAATAAAAAAAGGGAGATAGAGAAAGATTCCCCAGAAAAAGACCCAGAAAAAAAACTCTACAGGAAAATTCCCTCTTTTTGTAAAGAAATTCCAAGATGAATGGATCAGGGCTGAAATCAGAACGAGAAGGATACTTAAGGAGGTCAAGGTTTTTTCAATCCTTCCGGGTGTCGAAGAAAGTAATGGGCAAATGCTGCGATCACAATGGCATGATCAATCTTTCCCCTTCGAATGAATCCTGGGATTTCAGAAAGAGGGATGAGAACCACTTCAATATCCTCGGTCTGATCTGGAGAAGGGTCTGAGACCTTCTTAAGGTCTCGGGCTAAAAAGGTATAACACCGATTACTAAAAAGGGCTGGGTTGGGATTCACCACCCCGATCTTGAGCCATTTTTTTGCCAGATAGCCTGTTTCTTCCAATAACTCCCGGGCTGCGGCCTTTTTAGGATTATCCTTTGAATCGACAAGTCCTCCCGGAATTTCAAGAGTAATCCTTTTTGACCCATGACGATACTGTTTGACCATAACCACCTGCCCGTCCTCGGTAAGAGGAATAATATTGACCCAATCGTTTGATTCAATAATAAAGAAGTCATGTGGTTTTCCAGTTCTCGGAGAACGGGCGATATCCGTACGAATAGAGAAGACCCGATAGGACTCTTTGGACTGTGATTTAATGAAAGGCCAGGGTTTAACCATCTTTTTTCTCCTTTCCTTCCCCAGCTTTTGAAATCCCATTCTATGGTGTGAAAGGGGGGTTTGTCAAATAGGGAAAAGTTGCATTCTTCGGAGGATATCTTAAAATGTGAGAAAATTAAAAATGTGACAATGACTCATCAACTTCTTATTTATCATCCAGATGCCAAAATTTATGAGGAGATCCTGAGAAAAAGACTCCCCCACTTGGTCATTCGATCTGCCCCCCAGCCTGAAGAAGCAGAGCCCTTTATCGCTGAAGCCGAAATCATTCTATCATGGAAGATTCCGGATGATCTTTTAAAGAAAGCAAAGCACCTTCTCTGGTTTGCCTCCATGGCTGCCGGAAACGAACACCTCGTAAAAAATCCCGCTCTTCCTCAACATGTCCTTTTCACCAAAGCCACGGTATACGGGGAGATGATGGCGGAATATGTCTTTTCCTACCTTCTCTATTTCTGTAGAGATCTCCAAAAATATTTTAGAGATCAGAGAAAAAGAGTCTGGGATCCTATCCGTCCGGGAAGACTTCGAGGGAAAACGATGGGGGTTCTGGGGTTAGGCTCTGTTGGAAGGGTCATTGCCCAGAGAGGAAAGCAGTTCGGGATGAAGGTTCTTGGGGTGAAGAGGATTCCTGAACCCCTCTCTGAAGTAGATGAGGTGTTTGGGCCTGAGAGTCTGAACGAGGTCATTCCAAGGGTAGATTATCTGGTGTGTGCCCTTCCCTTGACTCCTGAAACAGAGCATCTTTTGGGAGAGAAGGAGCTAAGTCTAATGAAAGAAGGTGCCATGCTATTCAATATCGGCCGTGGAAAGACAATCGATGAAAAGGCGTTGATCAGGGTTCTAAAAGGAAAGAAGATCAAGGCGGTTCTGGATGTCTTTGAAGAGGAACCCCTTTCGCCTGAAAGTGAGCTCTGGGGGCTTGAAAATGTGATTATTACTCCTCATGTTTCTGGAATTAATCTTCCAGAGGAGATTTGCGAAGAATTTGTCAAAAATTATGAACGGTGGGTGAAAGGAGAGCCGTTAACAAATTTGGTTGACCGGGAGAAAGGATACTAATACAAAATACAAACGAAATTAATAATATTACAATTGTTGTCATTCCTGCGGAGGCAGGAATCCAGAAACATGTTGAAAATACAGGGTTCCCGCCGGGGTGGGAATGACAAAGACAAGCGTTTATTTCAAACTTAATTTAATACGTTTTTCGAATTTTTCTGTAAGGAGGAAGCGATGGGCCATCTCGCTAAAAAAGAAGAGATTTTGAAGGAACTCCGGAAGAGACTTCATCAGAACCCTGTTGGACTCCCCGAGCATAGTTCCGTTTATGAGATTTTATCCATTCTGTTTGATGAGCGAGAGGCAGAGGTGGGCTCAAAATTCCCTTTGGGATTGGTCACCCTGGAAGAGATTGAGAAGGCCACAGGATTGGAGGCCTCCGAATTAGAAGGTATTTTAAAGGGGATGATGAAGAAGGGATTGGTCGTCTCTTCCATGAAAGAGGGAAGGGTTCGATATGTCCTTTCTCCAGGATTGACCGGGTTTTTTGAGTTTACCTTTATGCGAACCAGTGAAACCCTTCCCATGAAGAGACTTGCAGAGTTAATGGCTATCTATAAAAATACACCCGAATTTGTTCAGGAGTTTTTCTCTCCGGGCACCCCTCGAGGGAAGGCTTATGTATACAGCAGCGTGTTGCCAGAAGTGAGGAGCGAGGTTTTACGTTTCGATGAGGCAGCGGAGCATATCAAAAGGGCTGGAAGAGGAAGCCTTGGAAAATGTTATTGTCGCCATGAGGCTTGGCATTTGGGGAAGAACTGTTCTGCACCCATTGAGGACATCTGTATAAGTCTGGGAAATGCTTCCGATTTTCTCGTGGAACAGGGATTTGCAAGAAGAGCTTCGGTCGAGGAACTTCTAAATACCTTAAAAAGGGCAGAAGATTTAGGGTTGGTTCATATTGGAGATAATGTCCAGGAACAGACGACCTTCATCTGTAACTGTTGTGGGTGCTGTTGCGGCTTTCTCCAGGGCATCACCCGGTTTCAATTAAAACATGCCATCACCACGACTAACTATATCGCCTCCGTGGAACAGGAGGAATGCAACGGCTGTGGCCTCTGTTCGGATCGGTGTCAGATTAAAGCCATCAAAATGGAAGGAGATTATCCAGAAGTGGACCGAGAGTTCTGTATCGGCTGTGGCCTCTGTGCCTATCATTGCCCCACGGGGGCAATGAAGATGAAAGAAAGGGAGAAGAGGGTGATTCCTCCAAAAACATATAAGGAACTGATGATTCGCTTGATGAAAGAGAAGGGAAGACTTTGATGAATGAAATTTACTTATATTTTTCTTCAAACATGGGGGTTTTCTTTGTGACCCTCCCTAAGGCCTCGGGAGGGACAAATTCCACCTTGGAGCGTACTTGATAAAGCTGAAGCATCCGAGCCTCAATCTCTTTTGCCAGCTCGGGCAGTTGGTGAGCTTCCACCCCATATCCATATTCCACCTTGAGATGGAGGGGCGGGTTAACCACGGGTGGAGGTTCTGCGAGAACGATTCGCATCGCTCCGGTTACCCTTGGGATAAATGAGGTAATCACATCTCGAACAGCAATAGGAAAGATACTGACGCCTTCCACAAAGAGTCGATCATTCAATCTCCCTAAATGCTTAATTCGGTACCCTGGCCCCGGATATCCACAGATGCAGGGCTGGGTAAATACCTGAATGACATCGCCTAAACGATACTTAATCAGAGGAACTCCTTCTCGATCCAAAGAGGTGATAAGCCCTTCTCCGATCACTCCATCCCTGACCTCAATAGGTTTTTGGGTATCTATATCAATAAGATCTTCGGCCCAGATGCTTAGATCCAGGGCCACCTCATGGAGACCCTGATAAGACTCGGAGGGACAGGAACTTGAAAATCCCTCGCTGTTGATCATCAGATAGTCATTCCATTTTCCCCCAAATGCTTCTTCCATCCTTTTTCGAATGGATGGAATTCCCACCCCTGGCTCTCCCGTAAGGAGAAGTTTCTTGATCCCGAGCTCTGAGACAGGCTTTCCGGTAATTTTATCATAGGCCTCGATGAACATTTCAGCGAAGGAAGGAGTGGCCATTAAGGCATTAGGCCGAATCATTCTGGTGTATTCAACGATTTTTTCAATGGGAGTTTCAGCCCCCAGATCTAAACAGAGGATTCCCATATATAAAAGGGGAGTCTTCACAATACTTCCTGCCCATCCTCCACTGAGAGGAAAGCAGAAGAGGACTCGATCTCCAGGTCGAAGCCCTGCGAGCCAGTATCCTCTTGCCGATCCCTCGTTCCACCGATCAAAATCATGCCGTGTAAAGGAGTAGCTGAAGGTTGGAATGCCGGTGGTTCCTCCGGTCGTTTTTGCAACAATAATCTTTTCGGGGGAACAGCAGAGGTGCATTCCAAAGGGGTGACCAAAGCGCTCAAGGGATTCCCTCTGACTTTCTCTTTCTTCTTCTTTATCCATTAGAGGAGGGATCTTTCTAAAATCCTCCCAAGTTTTAATCTCCTCGGGACGAAGACCTATATCGTCAAATTTTCTTTTGTAAAATTCACTATGGGTATAGCAATATTTTAATTGTTTCTTTAATCTTCGAAGACGGATCTTTTGAATCTCCTCGCGACTGAGAAGTTCCATCTTTTCATTCCAGACCCTCTTCATTAGCTTCTTCCCTCTTCTGGTTTAGATGCACAATGCCAGGATCATTTCCCTGAGAATAACCGAGGCGTTTATCGATGAGATTTGGGAGGGGTCATAATCAGGAGTAAGTTCCACCACATCAAATCCTACTATCCTGAGTGATCGGAGTCTCCTAAGGAGAGCTATGAATTCAGGAAAGCTCAACCCACCCGGTTCCGGGGTTCCTACCCCGGGGAGAAAACCTGGATCAAAGACATCCAGATCCAGGGTGATATAAACGGGTTTATGTTTGAGATAGTTGATCATGGAGCGAAAAGAAGGCTTTCCTAAAGAGACGATAGAATTCATCCTACTGGCCTCTTCAAATTCCTCCTCTGTCCCTGATCGAAGGCCTATCTGGAAGAGTCTCCCTTTTTTCAGAAGAGGCTTTACCCTTTTCATCACCGTGCTGTGAGAAAGTCTCTCTCCTAAATAATCCTCTCTGAGGTCTGTATGGGCATCAATTTGAATAAGAGAGACTTCAGGATAGGATCGGGTAATCTCCTCAATAATAGGGAGAGTAATGAGATGATCCCCTCCTAAGGTAATGGGAATTTTTTTTGCCTCAAGGATCAAACGAATGGCTTTTCGAATCAGATCCAGGGAGAATTCTTTCTCTCCCAGAGGGAGTTCAAGATCACCCATATCGTGAATCTGAAGACGGGAAAGGTCCTTTCGAAAATAAGGACTGTAGGTCTCTATCCCCCAGGAAGCCCTGCGGATGGCCGGGGGACCAAAACGTGCACCCGGTCGAAAGGAAGCGGAACCATCATAGGGGCAACCCAGAATGACAATTTTACTTTTTTCGAAAGAGGTCTTTGCGGAGAGGTAGGTTGGGTCAATGAAAGGGAGTTTCAACGATTATCCCCATAAAACGACTGCGGCAAAAGCTGCTCCAATTTTTTTGACTTTATATTCAATGGCGATGGACTTTAGATCTTTAACCTCCCACCCTCGGAGTTTCATTCCCTCCAGGGCCATTTGGCGAACTTTTTCCTCGATTTGGTCTTTCCTCCCCCTGGCTGAATATTCCATAATCAGTCCATTGCGACCCCTCTCCTTGGGGAGGGCGATAGCCACTCCTGCGGCAATGATTTCTCCAGGAACATCACTCGTAATAGAGGCATAGGCGGCCGGAACGAGTGCCCCCGGGGGGAGAGCGATAGGAGAGATCAACTTACATCGGGGAGGGACAATGCTGGACATTTTAATAATATTGGTATTGCCGATACCCGCCTGCAGTAAGGCCCCATCGAATGCATTAAGTGGGGTAAACCCATCTGAGGCACCCGAGACCAAAAAATATTTTGTAGGCGTTTTAAAAATCATCTCCCTCCTCCTTTAGGCTTTCATTCACCTCTCTTCCTTGAATCCTGAGGGTTAATATAAAAAGATTTTTGTTTAGTAATCTGTAAGTCACTATAGAAAGAAAATAGTTTAATAAACTAAACTTACGCAAAGTATAACTCTAAAAATTTTTTTGTCAAGTCTTTTTTGTTCCGGAACCCAAAAATTTTAAAAAGGTGATAAAGAGCAAAGAGGGTTGGTTTCTTTTTAAAAATATGTTAAAAAAACTTAGCTTTCTTTGGAAGGTTTTTAAAGGGCGTTCGGGGCGTAGCGCAGTCTGGTTAGCGCGCCTGCCTTGGGAGCAGGAGGTCGGCCGTTCAAATCGGCTCGCCCCGACCATGTGTTCAATTGACCTATCTATTGACTGAAGATTAAAGGGACCCTATACTTATTTTAAAAATAAGCGCCTGTAGCTCAGTTGGATAGAGCTACGGACTTCTAATCCGTGGGTCGGGGGTTCGAATCCCTCCAGGCGCGCCAAAAATTTGAATTATTTTTATTCATAGAATATATTTAAAAAAGGTGGTGAGTGTAGCTCAGTTGGATAGAGCACTGGGTTGTGGCCCCAGTGGGCGAGGGTTCGAGTCCCTTCACTCACCCCAATTTGCGCCTGTAGCTCAGTTGGATAGAGCGTCGGACTTCGAATCCGCAGGTCGGGAGTTCGAGTCTCCCCGGGCGCGCCAATCCTTTCGATAAGTTACGGACCCGAGTGAATCTCCGTTCCCTGCGATTGTGCTAAATTTGTGCTACTCTTTTTCCTCAGTTGATCCAAAACCTCCACTCCATCCCTCAAGCTCTCCGGATAATGATGGGCATATCTTGAAAGCATCGAGATCTCCTTCCATCTGCCGAGCTTCTGGATTTTATAGAGATCCACTCCGGCCTGGGCAAGACGGGTCGCAAAGGTGTGCCGGAGATCGTGCCAGCGAAGACGCTCAATGCCTGCCCTTTTGACGGCCTCGTAGAAGGCTCTGAGGAGATTTCGAGGATCGATCTTGTTGCCTTCCTTATTGCAGAAGACATAGTTTGACCGAAGGTATCGAACCTTGGATTTCGTTTTCAAGACCTCCATGGCCCGCTCATTGAGAGGAAGGGTGTCGATGGTCCTGTTTTTCTGCTCAAGAAGGGTGATCGTTCGTCTGCAGAGATCCACCTGTGACCATTGAAGATTGAGAAGTTCGCCCTGACGAAGCCCGGTCTCGAGAGAGAAGATGATCATCTCCCGAAGCCATGGAGGAGAAGCCCAAAGGAGCTTTTCTTCTTCCTCGAATGTGAGCCACCGATCTCTGAGGTTAATCACCCTTTCCTTTGAGACCTTACTTACCGGGTTCTCCCTGACCCACTCCCACTCTTTGATCGCGAGATTGAAGGCATGCCCCATGAGAGAAAGCTCATAGTTGATGGTCCTCGGAGAGGCTCCCTCCTCTCTTCTCATAAGCTTGTATTTGGAGAGGTGCTTGGGAGTGATATGAGTGATGAAGAAGTCCCCGAAGAAGCGGTTGAGATGTTTGGCAAGACCGAGGTCTCTTCGGTGAGAGCTCGGAGCCTTGTTTTTGGAGGAGTGGTCCTCGAGATACTTCTTCATCATCTCACGGAATCTTATCTCCTCTCCTGGCATTTTTCCGAACCATCTCCCTTCGCGGATGTCGTTGAGGTTTTTGGCATAGACCTTCTCTGCCTTTTTCTTGTTGGTAAAGGTCGTGGAGATTCGGTACTGATGCCCCCTGTAAGTAAATCTCATCCACCAGATCCGGCCTCTTTTATAAATTCCCATGATCCACCTCCTTTCCGAGGCCCCTGTCTTTGTCTGGTTTCTCCCGAGGGAAAGTATACTCTTTCCCCCTCACCTCGGCAATATTTTTTTTAGCGATCTGATAGATGTTGAGCGGGGGCTTCTCCTTGATCAAGCTTTTAATCTTTTTTTGGATTTCTTTCTCTTCGGAGGTCGGGTTTACCGACAGTATCTGAAGCCATTTTTCGAGAACCTTCGTGCTGAATCTCAGGCCTTTTCTGCCGAATCGGATAAAAGGGATGGATCTCGAGGCAACCATTTCATAGATGGTTGAAGGTTTAACCTTCAGGAGATCAGCCACCTCCTGGACCGTCAGGAATTCATCCAGCTGAGGGGCTTCTGAGGGAGTTTTATCATCCATTTTCTTTCACCTCCTCGGATAAATTTAGAGTGAAAGATCCCACCCGCAAGGATGGGGTTAAAGGCCTTTGTGCTGAAGAGATAAAATCCTACTTACTCCAAAAAGGGGGAGCCTGGGCTCCTGGGCTCAAGCTCCCCGAGCTCTGCACCGTAGACCCGATAGACTTTCCTGAACGTATCGATCTTCAAGGTTGAACTTTTTATTCTCCTTCTCTTTTTCTTTCCATATGCCAAAGTCGCTTTTCTAAGATTCATCTTTTGGACGATAATTCCTCGGTAGGCCGGAAGTTCATTGAGTCGATTGAAACTCTCCTGGGCCATCCGAAGCTCTCCTTTCCGGATGTTCTCATAGATTTCTGTCTTTATTTGGTCATAGGTATCTCTGCTTAGACGCACAGTGGTGTGCCATTTTCCTCCTCTTTCCTCTTTGTAAATCTCAAACTCCAGGGAATCGGAGATCTTGACCCTTAGTTTAGTCGAGAGGATAGAGGTAAAAGGGTCAG
>JBDOIB010000033.1:0-1050 GCA_041082155.1 Thermodesulfobacteriota bacterium
ATTCTGCCTGGAAAAACCCTTCGCCTCTCTCTTTGGAACTACCTCCCTGGCTGTGATCACCGAGTTTTCTCCCGATGAGTTGGTCCACCTCCCATTGGAGGATCTCACTCAGTTCGTCATCGAAAATGGTAAGAATAGATTCAAAGACCCAGAAAAGGTCGTCGAAACGCTCAAGCGAGCAGCCCGAGAGTCCTATAGGCTAAGACCAGCTCTTGCCTCCTCCATCGATCTCATCTTAGGAAGCATCCTCCAAACCCTCCGAGCATTGGAGGAAGCCCTCAAGGAGGTAGATCGAGCTATCGAGAAAGAATTTCAGGCCTTTCCGAATACCTTACAATCGATCAAGGGAATGGGCCCTGTTTACAGTGCCGGGATCTTCTCAGAGATCGGAGAGATCAGTAGATTCCCGAAAGAAGAGTCTCTGGCGAAGTTTGCTGGCCTGACCTGGAGAAGGTATCAGTCCGGCAACTTTGAGGCAGAGGAGACCCGAATGAGTAAGAGCGGAAACGAATATCTCCGTTACTACCTGATTGAGGCAGCCAATGCGTTGAGGGTGCACAACGCAGAGTATCGAGCCTACTACGAAACTAAATTCAAGGAGGTTACCAAACACCAACACAAAAGGGCCCTTGCCTTAACCGCAAGGAAACTGGTGAGGCTCGTCTATGCCCTCCTGAAAAAGGGCCAGCTCTATCGAGCAAACTACCAGCAGGAGGCTTAGACGGTAGATTCGGTTTTCAAAGAGCAACTGGCTAATCTCAAATTTTTTCCGACTGAGTCGGATCCGCCTCTGGCGGAAAAAAAATGACTCTTAGCCCAGAAAGAATTTTTGTTTTCATTTTTTGCTTGACATATTACCGCAGCACTTTCTGAACAATAATATTTTTTAAATTTTTAAAAATAATAAAAGTTCTGGCACAAAATTACAAGGGTTTTTATATAAAAGGATGAACAAATCCTGGTCCCGATGATTATATCTAAATTCCATTTCTTTAAGGTAGAGGGGGAATTTCTCCTTATAGATACCCCATGAAACTTTATAAGTCTCTG
>JBDOIB010000051.1:0-29989 GCA_041082155.1 Thermodesulfobacteriota bacterium
TCCCTGATCATCAGGAGAATGTGAGGAGAAAGGCTGAAGAGGCGGGGTTTGAGCTGGAGGAATTCAAGGAGTCCATCTCTGGGAGTTTTTCGGATGAGGTTCTTCAGCAGCTCTATCAGATAGAGGATTTTGTAAGGGCCTATGAGAGCAATCCAGAGCTTTCGGAAATCTTTAAGGAAGCGGGGATTTCAGGAGATTTTGGCCAAAAGGGGCTTCTTCCCTCTGAATGGCCATCCTTTGGCCCCGTGCTCAAAACCCTCTCCGAATTTACATCGGCCTATAACCAATTTCAGAAAGAGATGATGACGATTTTAAAAAAATCTTCTAAAATAAGACCACTAAAAAAGAAAGGGCAAAGGAGATGAATAAAGAGAGTTTAATCAAGATTGGAATCTGCAATGAACTCTTCCAGGGATGGCCGATTGAAAAGGTCTTTGAAGAGGCTGCAAAATTGGGATACGATGGGGTGGAGATTGCCCCCTTCACCCTCGCTGACTCTGTGACCGAAATCTCCCCAAAACGTCGGGAGGCCATTCGACGGGCTGCGGAAAAGAATGGAATTGAAATTATCGGACTCCACTGGCTTCTGGTTAAACCTGAGGGGTTATATATCAATCATCCTGATGAGCTCATCCGGATTCAGACTCAGGAATACATCGAGGCTCTCATTCATTTCTGTGCAGACCTCGGAGGAAAAATTTTAGTCCATGGTTCGCCCCATCAAAGGACGATCCAAGAAGGATGGAATCCGAAGATCTCATGGGAGTATGCAAAGGAGACGTTTAAGGTAGCCCTTAAGGCAGCACGAAAGAGAGGAGTGTTTTATTGTATTGAACCTCTTGCCCCCACACTGACCAACTTCATCAATACCGTGGATGAGGCCATTCTCCTCATTAAAGAGGTCCGACACCCTAATTTTAAAATGGTCTTCGACTGCCGAAGCGCTTCAGCGTCTGAAAAATCGTTGACGGAGGCCCTGCTCAAGGCCATTGAATCGGGATATCTTCGGCACGTTCACGTCAATGATGCGAATGGAATGGGGCCTGGTTTTGGAGAGACAAATTTTCTTCCCATCCTTAAAACTTTAATCAAAAATGGGTATCAAGGTTATATTTCAGTGGAGGTGTTTAACTTCGAGCCCGATCCTCAAACGATTGCCAGCCGGAGCATCGGATATTTGAAAGGACTTATTGAAACTTTAAATTCGAATCCATCGCTTTCTCAGTATTGAAACCTTAACCCACGGATTGGTAATAAATGATCTTTCTTCTCTCTGCTGGAAGAATGAGGGAGATCAATGTCTTTCCTTTTTGTGGATCTGATTCAAACTTCATCATCCCTTGATGTCGGTGAACCATCTCCTCAACCAATTTTAACTCGAACTCCATTCCTTCTTTTCCGGTCTTTTTATAACCATCAAAAAGAAAAGAGATTTCGATATATCTCCCCTCCCATCTGAAGGGGGTCTGCTCCCTCGGTGACTCTTTAGGAGAAGAAAAAGATCTTGTCACAAAACTGATATTCCCATGGTCCGGCATAAATAGCAAGCCATGCTGAAGAATAGAATTGAACATATATCGAAGATGTTCATCTGGCACAATCGTTTCTGGGAGATCTTTTTCAAATCTCTTCAGCAGATAGAGATTCTTCTTTTCAAGTTTAGAACGATTCTTTTGAATCGTCTCCTCAAGGAGCTTATGAATGGTTCCTGACTTCTGTATGGTGAAATTGACCTTAATATAATCGAGAAGATTTCTTAATAGAATATCAATCCGGTCCGTTTCCTCCGTCATCACCCGATCAAAATGGTCCCCGAAAAGTCGATCACTAAATTTATTTCTGGCCTGAAGAGAAATCTTCTTAATGACTTCCAGAGAACCCTCGATTCGTTGAAAGAGTTCAATCAGAAGGGGAAAAAGGAAGGACTTCTCTTTTTCGTCAAGAAACGGGCGTTTAATCGATTCCTTAGATTCCTTTTTCTTTTCCTCTATATTTATATTTTGATTGGAATGACCCTCATTCATTAACTCATAAAGAGATTTTCTCATTTCGATCCTCCTGCTCCCCTTATGAGGAATAGACTCTTTCAATTTTTAAGTTATCATAAATCCCCTAAAAATACAAACTTTTTTAATTATTTCATATCTTGAATGACGAATTTTGGAACCTCCTGTTAAACTAAAAATCAAATTTGTTTATTTATTTCAATAAATTATATCTTTTGACCTTATTGGCACAAGAATTGCTTTAACTAAATCAATGGATTAAAAATTTATATTAAGGAGATAAAATGAAAGGAAATCAAGAAAGCGCCGGAAATCCTTCGTCTCGGAATGAGGCTAAAGCTAAGATTTTTAATATGTTTTCCTACCAGAGGAATGAAAGATCTCCCCATGAAGAGAGGTTCCTTCCTATAGAAATCAACCATGAATCCCTCCTCTCCTTCATCCTTGAATTAATCCATCGGGTCAGGGGAAGTCTGGCCGCCATGAAGACCCTTGCTTTTTATTCTCGAGAAAATTTTAGAGATAAAGAATTGGGTGACTATTTTTATAGTGTTGTTTCAGAGGATATAGAAAAGACCCTTTTTATCTTAGACTGTTTTTGTGATTATATTAGTATTAATACCCCTGTTAAAAAAACAAATACGATCAATAATATGGTCGAAGAAATCCTGAAAGAGAATCAAAAAGAACTGGAGGAAAAAAAGATTAAAATCATAAAAAAACAGCTCGATCCTGAACTCCCTGAAACCAGTGTTATGGACGAACATTTAAGATTTATTTTGAATTCCCTCTTTCAATATCTCTTATTTTCAATCTCACCCAATGGACGCTTAGGAATCCTAACCAGAACGATTGAATCCAAAGAGTGGAATGGTGAGGGGAAAGAGAAGCTGCAGAAGGATATGAAATATATAGAGATTTTCGTTATTTCTACCCATTTTGATTCTAAGCCCAAGGAATTAAGCTCTCTTTCCCCTGCCTCTCAAGAGAATCAGGAAGAAAAGATGGATCTCATTTTACAGATGGTTAAAAGAATCGTGGAAAAGAATAGAGGCTTGGTCCATACAAAAATTTATACTAAAAAAGACCTTAAAATAATCTCTCTTCTTTTACCCGTTGAGCGAAGAAATGTCTTTCAATTTTTGCTTCCTCCAAATCAACATAAGAAGTGGGAAAGAAAAGATTAGAGGAAAGATTACCTACGTCCTCCAAATCCCCCTCTTTCTCCTTTTGAGGATTCCTCTTTCTCAATCTCTTTTTCAGAAGGCCTGGGCTCTTTTTTAAACCATTCTCTTCCTCTTTCTGTTTTCTCTATCCTCTCTGTTTTCTCTATTCTTTCTCTTTTTTCTAAGGATCCAGTTTCATGAACTTTTTCTTGAGCCTTCCCTGCCGGAACAGATTCTTTGGGCTTTTCAATCTTCTCACTACTCTTAGGAAAAGTTTGGATCGGTCTCTCCATTTCTTTTTTGGTAGGCTCGCTTTGGGGTCTCATATCCCCTTTTTCAGGTGGTCTTTTAATGTCAATCCTTTCTCTTCCCCTTTCCCTTTCTTTTTCTCTTTCTAAGATCCCCCTTTCCTTCATTTTAGGCTTCATCTCTTCAGAACGAGAACCTGGCCTTAACACAGAGATTTCTGGTTTCCTTTCTAACGGACGTTTTTCTTTGATTTCTCTGACCTTAATCTCCCGGATAGGCTCAGGAGGCCTTTTATGGTGAGGGATTTCCTTGATCACCGGCATTCTTAATTCTCTCTCTGGATGGATGTCAGGCCTTCCAAGACTTATCCTCTCATGAAGAAAGGGATTCTCCTTTACTTTAATCGGTTCATGCCTTCCTTTAATGAAATTCTCCCTGTGGACGACCGTCACCGCATTGTGGACATGGACATTTTTATAGACGACCTTATGAACATCGATATGTTTGATATTCACATTGGTGACATTCACGCTATGAGATCCATAATGTCCATAACCGTAGTAAATTTCCCCGGGGGCTAAAGGAACCCATGAGACATAATGGGGTGTATACACCCATCCTACAAACCCGGGACCCCAGAAGACTGCTCCGCGGGGAGGAGGAACCCAACACCACCCAATGTTAACAATAAAAGCCCACCTTCCATAATGATAGGGAACCCATCCCCAAGGTTCATAAGAGATCCATACATAATCTCCACGAATCCAAACCCATCTCCCAATTCGATAAGGAGCCCATCCCACAGAGATGACCACCGTAGGAGTCCAAACATACCCATACTCTCTCACATAGACCCATCTTCCATTTTCTTCAAAATCGTAGGCATAAGGATGAAGTTCCTCGGGCAGATATTGAGGAGGCCTTCTCGCACTCACTCTCCGATCTCTTTCTCTATTCCATCTCTCCCATTCATCTGGCGCTCCTAAAGGAGAAAGTTCAGCATAGGCTCCCTCTCTTAGAGAAAGGGTCTTCCCCTCATTCACCCTTGTTCTTCCTTCCTGAGTTTCAGCATAAACAGATCCTTTATAAACAGAAATCTCAGTAGAACCCCCTCTGGTGGCATCTATTCTAACTCTGGCTCTTTCAAAAATCCGGACCGATGCGAGAGGGGTATCCATTTGAAGGACTTTATCTTTTAATCCTCGATAATTAATATAAGCTCGCCCTTCGGTTAAGTAGAACTGGAAGGAGTCCCTTTCTAAGGTGAGGACTTCTAAGGCTGACTGTTCGTCCAGCCTGAGAAAACTTCCTTCCCTTAGTTGAAGTTCTAATCGCCCGTCTTCAGGAACCCAGATTCGATCTCCCTCTTTTAAAGGCATATTGATAGAAGCCGAAACCCATTCTTCGGTCTCTTCGGTTCTAATCTGGACATCCCCTTCAATGAGGCTGATCCTTAACAAATCAAGGGTGGACGAAAAGGCAAGAACAGGAAGAAAAAGGATAAATGGAATGATTATCCAACATTTAATCTTCATAGAAATGACCTCCTTTTGGGCTTGTTATTCCCTTCTATTCTTTTAGACGGAAAAACACATTTTTTATTCAAAAATAATCGACCTGAGGAATTCAAAAAATGACAGGAGAGGTGACAATTATTGTTTGATCTACCATTTAAAACTTTAATCCTCTTTCGTTTTTTCATATTTTTTATAATAATCTCCATTATTTATAACAAGGGAGTTTTATTAAAAAATTTTGGCAAGTTTTTTGCTCATAAATTTTTGAGATGTTAGGGAATGAAGAAAAATATATCTCTTTTGAAAAATGGACAGAGATGATGGCCAGACAAACCTTTATCTTTGAAGAAGAGAAAACCAGACATTTCGATAAACTTTTTGAAATGTATGGTGATGATTTTGACGAGGAGGACCAAGAAGGAGAAAAACATAAAAAAGAAGGAAAGAGAAAAATCTATTTTTAAGAAATATCCTTTTGGGCCTTTCTTAAAATCTCTCTTCCAATCCATATCCCCCCAAGAATTTCCCCCTCCACTCCTAAATAAGGAAAATTTTCCTTTCCTATAAAAAAAAGATCTTTCGAAACCCTTAATGGAATGAGTCCCTCTCTCCATCGAAAATTAGAATCTGTTTCATAAATGAGATGAGGGTAAGAAATCTTATCTGCCTGTTCAAAAGCCCACTGAAAATCTATAAATTCCACGAAATCCTCAAAAAAGGGAATGAGATACTTAAGATGGGAGAGCACCCCTTTCTGAAAACGGTCCAGGGAAATGGAATCGCATTTATTTAAAGCGATCAAACCTTCGGCTAAAAGGGCTCGCCGCCCCTCGGGAGCCTGGGATTCCTCTCCCTTGGGGCTTAGGGATAGAAATAGAAAATTTCCATCCTCATACGATCTATTTAAATCAAAAATAGAAATGAGAAGCTCCTGCATCCCAACCGGAATTCCTCTTTCACGGATTCCTAAAAAGAGGGGAAGGATCCGGAAGGAAGGTCTGATCCTTTTGATCCACTTAGAGAGCCTTCGCTGGAGAAAACCAAAACGTTCAGAAATACGATGAAGAGGGGTGTTCAGGAGAAGAAATTTTGAATGAAGAGCCTCTTCACCTTTTTTAAATAAGAGATAATATCTATCTTGCCCTCTTCTCTCCAATGCCTCTACTCCTTCTAAATCCAAGACCCTGCCTCCTGACTCCATAAATTTTTCAAAGAGAATCTCCTTTAGCTTTTCCAAAGGAATTCCCTTAAATCCAACATCGGAGATTAAAAGATAGGAAGCTAAGGAGAGATCGATTTGATCAGAAAGGAGATTTCCTTTGGCAAGAATCTGGAGTTTTAAATATTCTTTAAATTCTTTTGAAAAAGAGGAGAGCTTGCTGTTTAATAATTCCCTCTTCCACCGAAATACCTTAAGCCTTCTCCATAAGGAAGATGAAGGGGCGAGGGGAAAAAATTCCTCCTCCCTCTCGTTCTTTTCCCTATCCAAACGTTCTTTCGTTTTCGTCATTAAGGCATAAACTCGCTTTATCTCTTTTTCTTCTTTTGGGAATTCCCTTCTTATTTCTCTATCAAATAATGGTCCATGGGGGAAGAGATCGATCCTTGCCTCAGGAAGAATAATTTGAAAGGAACCTCCATGAGTGGGAAGGTCAGGAAATTTCGGTTGGGAAAGCACTCTCGAAATCTTTTGAATGAGATGAGGTTGGATTCCCCTTTCTTGAAAATTTGAAAAGGGAACAAAGCGATATCCTTCTCTCACGTACACAGGCTGGTATTCCTTCTCTTTTAAAAGCAAAACACGAAGATGGGATTGAACAAGGAGAGAGGCTGCGATCAAGCCCCCCAACCCTTCACCCAAAACAACGACGTCAATGGAGTCTTGGTGAAGATTCATGAAAGATATTCGATGGATTCTTGCTCTGCCTCTGCTTTACCGATCTCCCCAATCAAAAATGCCTTCTCGCCCATGGAATGGAGCCTCGAAAGGATCTCCTCAGCCTCTTTGTTCTTTACGATAAGAATCATTCCAATCCCATTGTTAAAGGTACGAAGCATCTCTTCCTCAGGAATTTCTCCTTTCTCTTTTAGAAGGTGAAAGATCGGTGGGACCTCCCATGTTCCTCGGTGGATAATGGCCTTACATCCTCTTGGAATCACCCGGGGAAGATTTCCGGTAATTCCACCTCCTGTAATATGGGCGATTCCGCTGATATGAAAATCTCTTATTAAATTGAGGACGGGCCTTACATATATCTTTGTGGGGCGAAGAAGTTCCTCTCCCAGGACTTCACCAATCTCGTCTATCCTTTGATGTAAATCCATCCGATAATGTTCTAACAGGATCTTCCTTACCAGAGAATACCCATTGCTATGAAGTCCACTGGATGCCATCCCGATCAATTTATCCCCCACCGTGACATTGGAGCCATCGATCAGTTGAGAATCTTCTACAATTCCAACTGCAAATCCAGCCAGATCGTATTCCCCCTCCTGATAAAATCCCGGCATCTCGGCTGTCTCCCCTCCGATCAACGAACATTCTGCCTCCAAACACCCCTTCACTATCCCTTCAATCACCTTCGAGGCTTTTTGAGGGTCCAGTTTTGAAGTAGCAAAATAGTCAAGGAGAAACAGGGGCTTGGCTCCACAGACAATAATATCATTGACACACATCGCTACCAAATCAATCCCAACAGTATCATGACGATCCATGAGAAAAGCGATCTTCAATTTTGTTCCCACCCCATCCGTGGAAGAGACTAAGACCGGTCTCTTATAACGTTCGAGGTTAAGTGAGAAGCAACTTGCAAATCCCCCAATCTTAGTTAATACCTCCGGTCGAAAAGTAGACTCCACCATTGGCTTGATCATCCGGACAAAGGCATCCCCCTTTTCAATATCCACTCCTGCATCCTTATATGAAAACTTTCCCATAGCCCCTCTCCACTCGATATAAAAACATTTAAAAATTACTTGATCCCCTTCAAAAAGTCAACCTTGCAGATTCCCTCTGCCTCTGTTAACTTTATTAAAAAAATCCTATAATGATTAATCATTTTTATCTGAACTTACCCTCCATGAAATTAGAAGAATTCGATTATTTTCTCCCCCGATCCTTGATCGCTCAATATCCGACTCCAGAGAGGGAAGAATCCCGACTATTGGTTCTCGAGCGGAGGGATGGAAGGATCGAGCATTGTCTTTTTAAGGATATCCTTCATTATCTCTCCCCGGGTGATCTACTGGTCATGAACAATACTCGAGTGATCCCTGCAAGAATGGTGGGGAGAAAGAAGAGCGGGGGAAGGGTTGAGCTGCTTCTCATCCCCTCTTACAACGGTACAAATCAAGGGGAGTTTGAGGTCTTGGTGAAAAACTTAGGGAAGGTCAAAGCGAACGAAAAGATAGAGATTCAGTTTGGAGAAGGGCTCTCCGGAGAAATAAAACGTGTGAAAGGAGGAAGAGGATGGATCTCCTTTTCGACCAAAGAGTCCATTTTAAATATCCTTGAGAAATATGGCCATGTTCCCCTTCCCCCTTATATTAAAAGAAAGGATGAACCCCTGGATAAGGACCGTTATCAGACTGTCTTTGCAGAAAGAGAGGGTTCGATCGCAGCCCCGACGGCTGGATTTCATTTTACTTTCTCTCTTCTCCAATCCCTAAAGGAAAAAGGGGTCAGACTTACTTTTTTGACGCTTCATATAGGCCCGGGAACCTTCACATCGGTAAAGGTAAAGAATGTAGAAGAACATTCAATGGAAGCAGAATGGGTAGAAATTCCTGAAGAAACGGCTCAAATTATTAATGAGACCAAAGAAAAAGGGGGAAGAGTGATTGCGGTGGGTACCACCACGACCAGAAGTCTTGAGTCGTTCTGTGACGAAAAAGGGAGGGTCCAGACTGCAAAAGGATGCACCTCTCTTTTCGTTTATCCTCCCTATTCCTTTCGAGTGATTGATGGTCTCATTACGAATTTCCATCTTCCTAAATCGACATTGCTCATGCTGGTTTCTGCTTTTGCAGGGAGAGATTTAATTTTAAAAGCGTATCAAGAAGCCATAGAAAAAAAATACCGCTTTTACAGTTATGGTGATGCAATGCTCATTCTTTAATCGTGAGGCGTAAGGGGTAAGGAGTGAGGAGATGATTACTAATCCATCTTATTAATTCTATCCCCTTGCCCTTTACACCTTTCCCCTTACGGATGCATTCCTATGGCTTTTTGTTTCAGTATCATTAAAAAAGATCCGGCCTCCGAGGCGAGGTTGGGGAAGATCGAAACCGATCACGGTGCAATCTGGACCCCTGCTTTCCTTCCGGTAGGAACACAAGGCACCATCAAATCCCTTACTCCTGAAGAATTGATCGAATTAGGAGTAGAAGGTCTATTGGGCAATGCTTATCACCTCTATCTTAGGCCAGGTCACGAGGTGATCGGAAAATTGGGAGGTCTCCATCGTTTCATCCATTGGAACAGGCCTATTTTGACCGATAGTGGAGGATTTCAGATCTTCAGTCTGGCAAAATTAAGGAAGATCTCGGAGGAAGGAGTTCTGTTCCAGTCTCATATAGACGGTTCCCTTCATTTTTTGACCCCTGAAAAGGTAATCGAAATTCAGAAGGTTCTTGGCTCGGACATGGCCATGGTTCTCGATGAATGTATTCCCTACCCCTCTTCCTATGAATACGTAAAGGCTTCGATTGGCTTAACCTTGAGATGGGCCGAGAAATGTTTTGAAGGATGGGGGGAAAACTCCTCTGCCCTCTTTGGAATTGTTCAAGGAGGGGTTTATCAGGAATTGAGGGAAGAGTGCGCTAAAAGGCTTACACAAATAGATTTTCAGGGATTTGCAATCGGAGGGCTCAGTGTAGGGGAGCCAAAATCTTTAAGGCAAAAGGTTCTCCAATGGACCGTGCCTCTTCTCCCCGAAGATAAGCCTCGGTATCTGATGGGGGTCGGAACTCCGGAGGACATCCTCCAGGCCACTCTCTTGGGGATTGACCTTTTCGATTGCGTCCTTCCGACCCGCAATGCCAGAAATGGATTGCTATACACCTCTTCGGGAAAAATCTCTATTAAACAGGCCCGCTATGCGGAGGATCCATTGCCTCCAGATGAATCCTGTAGTTGTTATACCTGCCGGAATTATTCCAGGGCCTATCTTCGCCACCTCTACCTCTCCAATGAAATTCTCTCCTCGAGGTTGAATACGATCCACAATATCTATTATTATATGAAATTAATGAAAGGGATTAGAGAGGCTATCCAGGAAGGTTATCTTCATGAATTTTACCAGAATTGGATGGATAAACTCTCCAGAGAAGACCATGAGATAGAAAGCCATTAATCCAAAATCTTAATTAAAAAAGGAGGAGTTATGGGAATCGATTTAGTTTATGCCATGGGCCAACAGCCAGGGGGAAACCAGGGATCATCCATGTTGAGCTTTCTCCCGATCATCCTGATCTTTGTGGTATTCTACTTTCTTCTTATTCGACCCCAGCAGAAGAGAGCAAAAGAACATCGAGCCCTTCTTTCTAACCTGAAAGTAGGGGATCAGGTCTTGACCTCGGGCGGAATCTATGGAAGAATAACTGGATTGAGAGACGATGTGATCACTCTTGAAATTTCTGATAAGGTGAGGGTGAAGGTCAACCGAGGTCATATTGCCGGTGTGGTGAAATCTGATGTGATGAAAACCGATTGATCCTCAGGGCTGCTCCTTGCTCTAAACTTTGTTTTAGGGCTATTATCCATAAGGAGGTTCACTCATGCGAAAATATGAAACGATCTTTATTCTCAATCCTGACCTTGAACAAGAAGAAACCCAGTCTGCCATTGAAAAGATTAAAGGAATCATTCTCCAAGGCAAAGGAGAGATCCTTAAATTTGAAGATTGGGGAAAACGGAAACTCGCCTACAAGGTAAGAAAGAAAACCAAAGGCCATTATATTCTCATCCATTTCTCAGGTCCCCCTGCTTTGCTTTCCGAATTGGAAAGGAATTACCGAGTGATGGATTCGGTCATAAAATTTATAACGGTCCGTCTGGATGAAAAGAAGGCCATTCCCGAAGAGATTCCTATCCCAGAAGAGCTTCCTGATGAGGAGTTGGAAGAAGAGGGATGATGAACAGGGTTGCCCTAAATCAAATCATTCTGACTGGAAAAGTGGCCACCTCTCCCCGCAGGCAATATCAGCCGGATGGGACCCCGGTGATCCAATTTCCTTTGGAGTTGAATGATAACTGTGTGGAAAAGGGCTGGATTCCAATTGTGGCCTTTGGAAATCTTGCCCTGTCTTACCCTGAGCTAGAGGCTGGGCAACTCCTTCTCGTCAAAGGGAAACTTCGATCCCGAAGGTGGCAGACTCCTGAGGGGAGAGAAAGGACGCAAATAGAAGTCGTCGCTTCAGAACTTCAGCTGGTCGAACCAGATTCGTCACTAAGAGATAAAGAAATTATTACAGAGAGGAGAGAATCATGAAGAAACAGGCTGAAAAGCCATCCACCCCGGAAAGGAAAAGGAAGCCCTTTCTAAGAAGGAAGGTGTGTCGATTCTGCACTGATAAAAAATTAGAGATTGACTACAAGAATCCTAAAATCCTTCGATTCTTCATCACAGAAAGGGGAAAGATCATCCCTCGAAGGATTTCCGGAAACTGTGCCAAACATCAAAGGCAAATCACCCTTGCGATCAAAAGGGCACGAAACATTGCCCTTCTGCCTTTTACGACGGTGACGAAATGAGCTCGTAAAACCACTTTGGAGTAAGGAGAGAAAAAGATGCAAGTCATCCTATTAGAAGATATTCCTTCTTTGGGAAAGGCAGGGGATGTGGTCAAAGTTGCCGATGGATATGGGAGGAATTACCTCATTCCTCAAAAAAAGGCCATTCAGGCGACAGAAAAGAATCTAAAGGCCCTTGAACATCAAAAAAGGATGATCCAAAAGAAGATGGGTAAGATGAAGACAGATGCCGAACGATTGGCTCAAAAGATTGAGAATCTCACCTGCACGTTCTATCGAAACGTGGGTGAAAGCGGAAAACTCTTTGGGGCGATCACCTCGATGGATATTGAAGCTTATCTCAAAGAAAATGGAATCGAAGTGGACCGAAAAAAGATCCATCTGGAAGAACCGATTAAAAATGTAGGGAACTATAACGTTCCCATCAAACTCCATCCCGAAATCACGGCAACCCTTAAGGTTTGGGTGGTTCAACAATAAATCGAATCCATAAAAGATTAAAGGATCTATCCCATGGGAGAGGACACCTCTTTCCCCCATAAAATTCCTCCCCAAAATATTGAAGCCGAACAATCTGTCCTGGGAGGAATCCTTATCGAGAATGAAGCGATTAATCGGGTGATGGAGATCCTCGCCCCTGAGGACTTCTATCGGGAGTCCCATCGGAAGATCTATCATGCCCTCATAGAGCTTTCTGAACGAGATGAACCCGCTGACCTTATCACCACGACCAATGAGCTGAGAAAAAAGGGTGAACTTGAAGCCGTGGGAGGAGCCTCCTATCTTGCCTATTTAATCGATTCTGTTCCTTCGGCAGCCAATATTGAATATTATGCCAGGATCGTCAAAGAAAAAGCCATTCTTCGAAAATTGATCGAGACCTCCACAGAGATCATCACTCAAAGCTATGAAGATCGAACCGATGTGGAAGCCTTTCTGGATGAAGCGGAGAAAGCCATTTTCGAAATCTCTGAGAAAAGGGTAAAACCTTCTTTCTTCCCCATCAAAGAGATCGTCAAGGAAAGTTTCAAGACTATTGAACAACTTTACAAGAAGAAAGAACTCGTAACGGGAGTCCCCTCTGGTTTTAAAGAACTGGATCGTTTGACTGCAGGCTTCCAGCCTTCTGATCTGATCATTGTGGCTGGACGTCCGAGTATGGGGAAGACCGCCTTCTGTCTCAATATTGCCCAATATGCAGCGATTGAAGGAAGAATACCAGTGGCCATCTTCTCTTTAGAGATGTCCAAAGAGCAGCTGGTCCTCCGGATGCTCTGTTCTGAAGCCCAGGTGGAGGGAACCCGACTTCGAACCGGTTACCTTGGAGAGAGTGATTGGCCAAAGTTGACCATGGCCGCCGGAACCCTCTCGGATGCTCCTATCTTCATTGATGACACGGCAGCCCTCTCTGTTCTTGAATTGAGGGCAAAAGCCCGAAGGCTTAAATCCGAGCACGGTCTCGGAATGATTATCATCGACTATCTTCAGTTGATGAAGGGGAGAGGAAAGGCGGAAAGTCGACAACAAGAAATTTCAGAAATCTCTCGCTCCCTCAAAGCCCTGGCCAAAGAGCTCAACGTCCCCGTCATTGCTGTCTCCCAACTGAGCCGGAAGACTGAAGAGCGGACAGGAAACAGGCCACAGCTTTCTGACCTTCGAGAATCAGGAGCCATCGAACAGGATGCAGATCTCATCCTTTTCCTCTTCCGTGAAGAGGTCTACCACCGAACAGAAGAAAATAGGGGAAAGGCAGAGGTCATCATCGGGAAACAACGAAACGGTCCGATCGGCAAGGTCGATTTGGCTTTTCTGGATAAGTATACCTCCTTTAAAGATCTCTATAAGGGTGAACCGATTGAGGTCTAAAAATGAATCTACCCAACCTTCTTACCCTCACTCGAGTCCTCCTCATTCCACTCTTTGTCATCTTCATTATCCAAAAGTCTTTTACCCATGCCCTCATCACCTTCGCTATCGCTGGAATTACCGATGGGATTGATGGTCTTGTAGCCAGAATCACCCACCAGAAAACCGAACTGGGGGCTTATCTGGATCCCATTGCAGATAAGCTTCTCCTCATCTGTGCATTCTTGACCCTTGCAATTATCGAAAGACTTCCAGGATGGCTGGCTGTTGTAGTGATCACCCGAGATGTCATTATCCTTCTGGGGGTCCTTATCATGATTTTAAACAATTATTCGATCAAGATAGGCCCCAGTCTTCTCAGCAAGGTGACGACAAACTTTCAAATCCTTACCGTCATTGTCGCCCTTTGGGAGGGAGGTGGGCGATGGTGGCTGATCCTTAGGGACCTATCTATTTATGGAACTACCCTTTTGACCCTCTTCTCAGGGGCCCATTACATTTATATTGGGACAAAAATTTTAAACCAGAAAAAAGGATCACTCCCCCCAACCATATAATTTTTAATGGGGTTATTTTGGCCTTTTCCGAAAAGCAGGATCCATGTAAATACTTTTTCAATATAAAATTCAAATAGAAGGAGAAAAAAATGGCGGCTATCTCAAAGATTCTTGGAAGGGAGATTCTCGATTCCCGGGGAAATCCAACCGTTGAAGTCGAGGTTTATCTCGAAGGGAAAGTCATGGGGCGGGCATCCATCCCTTCTGGAGCCTCCACAGGCACTCACGAAGCTTTAGAACTTCGAGATAAAGATCCCGGGCGTTATCTCGGGAAAGGAGTCCTTAAAGCCATCGATCATATTCATCAAATCATTGCCCCTCAACTGATTGGAAAGGATGCTTTGAATCAAAAGGAAATCGATTCTCTTCTCATCCAGTTAGATGGAACTCCAAATAAGGCCCGCCTTGGAGCGAATGCCCTATTGGGTGTTTCTCTGGCATGTGCCAAGGCAGCCGCTTGTTACCAAGGGGTTCCCCTCTATCAATATCTCGGCGGCTCTTCTGCCACCCATCTTCCTCTTCCCCATATGAATATCCTCAATGGAGGGGTCCACGCAGATAACAATCTTGATTTTCAGGAGTTCATGATCCTTCCCATCGGGGCCAAAAAAATCCGTGAAGCCCTTCGAATGGGAGTCGAAGTCTATCATCACCTCAAATCCCTTCTTAAAGAGAAAGGATATAAGACTTCCGTGGGAGACGAAGGAGGATTTGCCCCTGATCTTCGCTCCAATGAAGAGGCCCTGGAGTTTCTGCTAAAAGCCATCCTTAAATCAGGTTATCAGCCTGGGAAGGATATTTGCCTGGGCATTGATGCAGCTGCTTCAGAATTCTATCGAAATGGATTCTATCATTTCAAGGTGGGAAGAAAAAAGAAGAGGAGTTCAGGCGAGATGATTGATTATTATGAACAATTAATTGAGAAATTTCCTATCCTCTCGATCGAGGACGCCCTGGCAGAGGACGATTGGGAAGGTTGGAAACTCCTGACTAAGCGATTAGGAAGAAGAGTTCAATTGGTAGGAGACGATCTTTTTGTTACCAATCCAGATCGTTTTAAGAAAGGAATAAAGGAGAAAGTGGCTAATGCCATCCTGATTAAGCTGAATCAGATTGGAACCCTTACTGAAACGCTCGAAGTCATTGAAATGGCTAAACAAGCAGGATATAAAACTGTCATTTCCCATCGCTCAGGAGAAACCGAAGATACGACCATTGCAGATCTCGCGGTCGGAACTCAGGCAGGACAGATTAAGACGGGAGCTCCTTGTCGCTCCGAGCGAGTGGCGAAATATAATCAACTGCTTCGAATTGAGGAAGAACTGGGGGAGAGGGCTATCTATGCCCCTCCTCTTCGGTTTCGTGCCAAGAATTTAAAATGAAAGGGTCTATCTTATGGAGAATTCTACTCTCTTTGATTATCAATCGATTCTTAATTCCATCTACAATGGAATTGTTGCCATCGATGCCCGGGGGAGGATCATCTACTTTAATAAAACTGCGGAAAGGATCTTTAAACTTCCTGCTCACGAGGCCATTGGCCACTATATTTTAGATGTTCTTCACCATACCGGCGGTAAATTAATCGAATGCTTAGAAACAGGAAAACCTTTTTACGGAGAGAAACTCAAAGGAGAAGAGGTTACCCTGATCTCCAATATCAACCCCATTTTTCGAGACGGAAAGATCTTTGGCGTGGTCAGTGTGTTCCAAGATATCTCTGAGATTGAACAGGTTTCAAAGGAGTTAGACCTCTTTAAAGATATGAAAAACTGGCTCGATACTATCATTGATTCTTCCTATGATGGGCTGTGGATCTGCGACCATGAGGGGAAGGTGTTAAGGATCAATAAAGCCTCCGAAAGAATCAATGGGGTGAAAGCCGAGCAGGTGGTTGGAAGAAATATGAAAGAATTGATTGCTGAGGGCTTCTTCGATAAATCAGTGACCTTAGAGGTGCTAAAAAGGAAGACCTCTGTCACCATTCTCCAGAGGCTTAAGGATGGGAAAAGGATTTTAGTGACTGGAAACCCAATTTTTAATGAAAAAGGAGAAATTACTTACGTGGTCACCAACGATCGAGATATCTCCGAGCTGGACCATCTCCGAAGTCAGCTCCAGGAGGCCCAGGCCCTGGCTCGGGGGTACTCCTCGAAGATTTCGGAATTAGAAATGAAGGGAGTAGACCTCTCAAATATTATCTTTCGAAGTGAGGAAATGCAACGGGTAATTGAAACGGCATTAAGAGTGGCCAATGTAGATACCACCGTTCTTCTTTTAGGGGAGTCAGGAGTGGGAAAAGGGATGATCGCCCGACTGATTCATAAGCATTCCCTCCGGAAAGAAGGGCCTTTTATCCGGGTGGACCTGGCCGGTATCCCTGACTCCCTTATGGAATCTGAGCTCTTTGGATATGAAAGGGGAGCCTTTACAGGGGCTAAAGTGGAAGGAAAACCAGGGTTTTTTGAACTTGCAAATCATGGAACCCTCTTCCTTGATGAGATTGGAGAAATTCCTTTAAGTTCTCAATCCAAGATACTTCGTTTTCTGGAGGATCACGAGATTATCCGTGTGGGAGGAACAGAGACCAAAGAAATCGATGTAAGAATCATAGCTGCAACGAATAAAAAGATTGAGGAGATGGTCGCCTCCAAACTCTTCAGGGAGGATCTCTACTATCGTATCAATGTGGTGCCTATCTATATCCCACCTTTGCGCGAAAGAAGAGAAGATATTCTCCCTCTCACATTTTATTTCCTTGAAAAGTTCAATAAGGTCCATCGAAAGGAGAAGGAACTTTCTCCGGATGCCGTCGATGCCCTGTGTAGATATGATTTCCCGGGAAACATTAGGGAATTATCCAATATCGTGGAAAGACTTGTGGTTGTCACAGAGGGAAAAAGGATTGAGGTCAGAGATCTCCCAGCTTTCATCAAGGACAATTCCCTGAAATTTTCTGATCTTCCAGAAATCCCTCCCCTAAAAGAAGCTATCAAAAAATACGAATCTTTTATTATTGAGAAGGCCCTTAAAAAATATGGTTCGCAAAAAGAAGCGGCCAAAATCCTCGGGGTCGATCAAGCAACCATCTCAAGGAAAATTAAAAAATCATCCCACATTAATGCATTAATGCATAAATAATATGCAAATTAACAAATTAATTTTATGAAAACTATTTAATTAACCTTTATCACCATTCATATCTTTATTTTTATGCATTATTGCATATTTTGTCATTGATAAAACTTCACAACGATTCCTATTTTAAATAAAATCCCTAATGATTTTAAAGGATTAAAAAGTCAGAATTAGTGGCACGTAAGTGGCATATAAATATTATAAGAATTAATTTTGCTGAAAGAATCAAAAATTAAGAAGAGGAATTTATGAAAACGAATGAAACTTTGTTAAAAGAGAGAATAAAGAATATTCCTCAAGGGCCTTTTAATGTCCATCCAATCTTTGTCGAGAAGGCAAAGGGAGCCATTATTGTGGATGTTGAAGGGAAACAGTATATCGACTTTGCGGGAGGAATTGGAGTCAACAATATTGGCCACTGTGATGAAGAGGTGATAAAAGCGGTTCAAGACCAGCTTCAGAGATATATCCACACCTGTTTTCATGTGGTAATGTATGAACCTTATGTAGAATTGGCAAAGAGGCTCAATGAGATTACTCCCGGGAAATTCCCCAAGAAGACCATGTTCGCAAACAGCGGGGCTGAGGCTGTTGAGAATGCCATAAAGATTGCCCGTCATGCTACGAGCCGGCCTGCTACAATTGCCTTTGAAGATGCCTTTCATGGGCGAACCCTTCTTGCTTTAAGTCTCACCAGCAAGATGAAGCCCTACAAGTTTGGGTTTGCCCCTTTTGCCCCTGAAATCTATCGAATGCCCTATGCCTATTGTTATCGATGTGCCTTTGGCCTGGAATATCCATCCTGTGAAATCCGATGCGCCTATTTTTTAAGAGAATTTTTCAATACCCATATCTCTGCCGAGCATGTGGCTGCTCTCATTGTTGAGCCGGTGTTAGGAGAAGGAGGATTTGTAGTCCCTCCAAAGGAATACTTTAAGATTCTGAAGAAGATCTGCGAGGAGAATGGAATTGTCTTCATTGCCGATGAGGTTCAGACCGGTTTTGGCCGAACAGCCAGAATGTTTGCAATGGAACACTATGAGGTCGAACCTGATATTACGGTGATGGCCAAATCGATTGCTGGAGGTCTTCCCCTAAGTGCCATTACAGGAAAAGCAGAATTAATGGATCATCCTCAGGTGGGGGGATTAGGAGGAACTTATGCGGGAAATCCCCTGGCCTGTCGAGCGGCTCTTGCGGTTCTGGATCAATTTGAAAAGAAGAATATTCTTCAGAGAGCCGAAAAGATAGGAAAGATTGTGTTAGAAAGATTCAAACAATTTCAGGAGCGATACCCCGTCGTAGGAGATGTTCGAGGGCTCGGGGCGATGGTCGGAATGGAGCTGGTGGTGGATCGAAAAACGAAGGAACCTGCCACAGAGTTTACCAAACGATTGGTCAATCGATGCCGTGAAAAGGGTCTCTTGATGATCTCGGCTGGAACCCATTCCAATATCATTCGACCCTTGATGCCCCTCATCATCACAGACGATCAACTTGAAAGAGGCCTTTCCATCATCGAGGAAAGTTTAAACGAGCTCTCAACCTCTATTTAATTTGACAGGTATCCGTGTTAATGAGTGAACAAAATGGTTTTAAGAAGCTACTCGAAAAAATCAATACAGATCCAAATTATTCGAAAATTTTAATCAAGCTCTTAAATTCCAAAACGGAAGAGGAAGCTGATAAGGTTATTAGAAATCTTGGTTTAGAAATTATCTCGAAAACCTCTTTTTCCAAGGATTGGGTGGTATATACATTAAATATAAAGGATATGAGGGAAGTTGCACTTATTCTAACCGAGCATGGATTTACGGTTGAAGGAATTAGTGCCTTGCCCAACAGAAAGGAGGTGAGAAAAGGAGAAGAAACTTAAGTTTGATTTAGGATTTAAGAATAAAAAATGTTAAAGGAGGTGTCATAATGAAAAGGTATTACAATTTTTTATTTCTCTTTCTCATTTTAGTTTTCTTAATCCCATCGGTAGGGTTTTCTCAGGAGAAAAGAGATTTCTTTAAGATTGGTGTAGTGACTTCTCTATCTGGAGAACTTGTTTTCGGAGGAACAGTGACCAAAAGGGGATATGATCTATGGGCTGATACGGTAAACAGTATGGGAGGAATCGAAATTGGAGGAAAGAAATACAAGGTCACTCTTATCTATGCGGATGACCAAAGCACTCCGGCCACAGCAGCAGTCGCAGGAGAGCGTTTAATCACCCAGGAAAAAGTAGATTTCATTTTAGGTCCTTATGCGAGTGGCCCCACTCTTGCCCTTGCTCCTATTACAGAGAAGTATAAAATCCCTCATATTACGGGTTCGGCGGAATCACCTTTAATCTGGTTAAGGAAGTTCAAATACACGTTTGGAACTATCCCTTCGGTCAACCTCACTGCACAGGCTGTGATTACGGTATTAGCCAAAGAAGTCTCCCCTAAACCCACGACTATCGGGATCCTCGGGATTGATGACCCATTCTCAAAATTCACTGCAGAGGCTTTTAAAACAGCCTCGGAAAAACTCGGGCTTAAAGTGGTGAAATATGAAATTGTTCCAGAGGGAAGTGATTATACCCCTTCGATTAGTGCGATCAAAGCGCTCAATCCGGATATATTTGCTATGGGTAATCATGAAAAAGCAGCCATCGAGATGATGAAAATAGCAAAGGAATTGAAATTTAATCCAAAAGCCTTTGTCCAACATTACGGAATGACCACCCCTGATTTCCGGAAAGGCCTGGGAAAGGACTGCGAATACGTCTTTGGGAATGCGGTCTGGACCCCTAATATGAATCATCAATCCACTATTCTCTTTAAGACCACCAAGGAATACTATGAAGCTTTCGTTAAAAAGTATAATACGGATCCGGATTATACCGAAGCAGGATCCACAGCGGCGGGCATCGCTTTTCAAGAAGCCCTGCGAATGATTAAAGCAACTCCTCCGCTCACGGAAGCTCAAAAAGAAGCTTTAATCAGCGCCTTGGAAAAATTGGATATCATGACATTCTATGGTCGAATTAAATTTGAAACGACCGGAGACTCCTATCATTGCAATGCAGGCCTTCAACCCGTTGCCCTTCAATATCAGGGAGGGAAAACAGTGGAGGTGGGGCCTGGAAATCTCCGAAGGGTTGCTCCAAAATACCCTACACCCCCTTGGGATAAGAGGTAAAAATGGAGCTTTTTATTCAAACCCTCATTGATGGTCTTCTTATCGGTGGACTCATCATCGTGGTGGGAATCGGGTTTTCTCTTTGCTTTGGGGTAATGCATATTGTTGATTTTGCGGTAGGCGAGTGGGTCATGCTTGGAGCCTACACAAGCTACTTGATGGTCCGCTACTTTGGCCATGATCCAATGATCTACTTGCCTATCCTTTTTCTTATCTTTGCCGGATTGGGCTGGTTGATCTACCCCTTGATCTATCGAGCCGTGAGTGGAAAACGTCACAACCCCGTGATCATGGGTCTGGTATTCACTTTTGGACTCTCCATTATGGCAAAAGGAGGAGCCCTTTCCGTTTGGGGTTATCATATCCAATCGATCACCACCTGGTTATCTGGAAAAAGTATTTCCCTTGGCATAGCCACTATCCCTGCTTTACGATTTGCTGGATTCGTCTTTGGTATTGGGGTGACCCTGATTTTTATGATCTTTCTTTACAAAACAAAATTTGGAGTAATCATACGAGCCACTGCTCAAGACAGGGAAACCGCAAGCCTCTTGGGCACCGACGTAAAAAAAATCGGAGGTCTTGTTTATAGCTTATATGCAGGATTAACAGGAATGTCGGGAGTCTTGATTGGTGCCCTCTTTTCTATTCATGCCGCTATGGGAGCCAAATATTGCACCTTAGCTTTTTTTGTAGTCGTTCTGGCAGGGATGGGGTATGTTCCAGGAGTCATTATCGCAGCTTTCGTCCTTGGATTGCTTCAATCATTGGTCGGGGTTTATGTTGGGGGAAGGTATAATCTTGTAGCCTTATTTATTGTCATGTATGGGGTTCTTTTGATCACCCCAAAAGGCCTTTTACGAAGAGGAATCTAATTTTCATGGGATTACAAGGAGAAAATAACCAAAGGGGTCAAAAAGTTTATATTGGAATCACCGTTTTTATCATAATCCTCCTATTACTTCTCCCCTTATTCATTTCTCCTCTTTGGATACGGATTGCAACCGAAGTGTTGATGTGGGCGGGATTGGCCCAGAGCTGGAATATCATCGGGGGATATACAGGATATCTATGCTTCGGACATGGTGCTTTTTTTGGCATTGGAGCTTATCTCACTGGATTATTGATGACTCATGCCAATTGGCCTTTCAGTCTCTGTCTTTTTATCTCTGGGATTCTGGCCTCTTTTCTGGCTTTTTTTATTGGTTATCCCACCTTGCGACTCAGAGGAGCCTATTTCGCCATTGCCACCTGGGCTTTTGGAGAAATGATACGACAAATCGCGACAATTTTAGATATTACGGGAGGGGCTTTTGGAATGCAACTTCCTGCTTATCTGAATCTCCCCTTTTTCTATTATGTAATGTTTTTTGTAACGGGACTCACTTACCTTACCACTCATGTCCTCTTAGAAAGAGCTCGTTTCGGATATAAGCTTTTGGCAATCCGGGAACACGAAGAAGCGGCTGAGATGGTAGGGGTAGATACTACGATGACAAAAATTAAAGCATTTGCTTTAAGTGCTTTTTTCCCAGGAGTTTTTGGGGGAATTTACGCTTATTGGGTCACTTATATTCACCCAGATAGTGTCTTAAAAGCTGATATTACTGATTTTATGGTGGTCATGGCCTTTTTAGGAGGGATTGGATCTCTATGGGGTCCTCTCTTGGGAGCCGTTGTCGTTCAACTGATCCAACGGATTCTGTGGATGGTTTGGGGGGAAGGAACCTTCTATTTAGTGATCATTGGCTTATCCATCTGTGCAGTCGTATTATTCATTCCTAATGGTTTGATCGGCCTTTTAGAGGGAAGGATCCATTCACCAAGGAAATCCGTAAATCTATTGATGAAGAGATTTAAATGGTAACCTCCATATTAGAAACTCAAAACATAAAGAAATCTTTTGGTGGTGTGACGGCTATCAATGACCTTTCGCTTCGGGTTGAAAAAGGAATGATATTTGGAATCATTGGTCCCAACGGCAGTGGAAAGACCACTTTCTTCAATCTTATTACCGGGATGTATCCTTTAGATTCAGGTATGATTTTTTTTAATGGAAGGAATATTACAGGTCTTCGCCCCCATCAAATTGCTAAATTAGGAATCGGAAGGACCTTCCAAGTTCCAGCCCTATTCTCAAAAATGACTGTATTAGAAAATGTGATGGTAAGCACGTTTATTCGATCCTCCTCTCTCAAAGAGTCCCAAAAAATGGCTTGGAATATCTTGGAACTTGTGGGATTGAAAGAAAAGGCGAATCAACAGGTAAATAATATTACCATGGAAGACCGCAAACGTTTAGAATTGGCTCGTGCCTTAGGGACCAAGCCCTCCCTCCTTCTCCTCGATGAAGTTATGGCAGGGCTGAATCCTGTTGAGATGAAGGCAGCTATCGAATTAATTCGATCTTTGAGGACCGATGAGTTAACCATTATTATCGTTGAGCACATTATGGATGTAATTCTGTCCCTCTGCGATCGAATTGCGGTTCTCGACTACGGTCAAAAAATTGCAGAGGATGTACCTGAGAGAATTATTAATAACCCAGAGGTGATTAAGGCCTACTTAGGGGAACGTTATCGTGCTCGAAATTAACACTATCACTGTAAGTTACGAAATCGCTACTGCTCTGTGGGATGTTTCCTTATCCGTGAAGGAAAAGGATATTGTTTCGATTATCGGATCTAACGGGGCAGGAAAGAGCACGATTTTAAAAACCATTTCTGGTGTGATCCATCCCGTGAAAGGGACTATTTCCTTCCTGGGAAAAAGAATCGATCATCTCCAACCCCATCAAATTGCAAGATTAGGGATCTCTCACGTACCAGAAGGACGAAAAATTTTCCCTCATCTCACAGTGCTTGAAAATTTAAAGATGGGGGCTCTTCCTTTAAAAGACCAAAAAAAGGAAGAAGAAAATTTAGCTTACGTTTTTGATCTATTTCCAATTTTAAAAGAACGTCAGAATCAATCGGGCGGAACCCTTTCGGGTGGACAACAGCAGATGTTAGCCATTGGAAGAGGACTGATGGCAGCACCCAAGATTCTTCTTCTTGACGAACCCTCTTTAGGACTTGCCCCTATCATTGTAGATAGTGTGTTTGACGTGATTATTCGTCTCAATCGCGAAGGGCAGACCATTCTCCTGGTTGAGCAAAATGCCTATCGATCCCTTGAAATCTCAAACTACGGATTTGTTTTAGAAACAGGAAGGATTGTCCTCGAAGGAGAAACATCTAAATTAATTGACAACCCCCATGTAAAAAAAGCGTATTTAGGGGGGTAAGCCACTCTACAAGGAGGATAAAATGATGAAGGAACAGAAAAAGATAAATCCACTGGATGTGGCGATGAAGCAGGTGGATATTGCGGCGGAGCGCTTGAAGCTTGATCCTGGAATCTGTGAGAAGATCAAGCAGACCAAGCGGGAGCTCATCGTTCATTTTCCTGTCAAGATGGATGATGGGAGTGTGAAAATCTTTACGGGCTATCGGGTTCAGCATAATATGACCCGGGGTCCAGGGAAAGGGGGAATCCGTTATCATCCCGATGTCGACCTTGATGAGGTCAGGGCTCTTGCCATGTGGATGACCTGGAAGGCGGCTGTGGTCAATATTCCCTTTGGAGGCGCGAAGGGTGGGGTTCAGTGTGATCCCAAAAGTATGTCCCTTCGAGAGCTGGAGAATATGACTCGACGTTATACCTGGGAGATTTCCCTGATGATTGGGCCCGATCGGGATATTCCGGCTCCTGATGTGTATACTAATCCCCAGGTGATGGCGTGGATTATGGATACCTTTAGTATTTTGAAGGGGTATTCCGTTCCTGGGGTGGTGACCGGGAAACCCCTTGAACTTGGAGGTTCTTTAGGAAGGTTTGAGGCGACCGGCAAGGGGGTCTTCATTACGGCTCAGGAGGCGGCCCGTCATCTTAAGATTCCCATTGAAGGGGCCAGGGTTGTGGTTCAGGGTTGTGGGAATGTGGGAGGAATTGCAGCCCAGTACTTTGATCGGGCTGGTGCCAAGGTGATTGCTATCAGTGACTCCAGGGGTGGGATTTACAATGCAAATGGTCTGGACATTTCGGCTGTTCTCGATTGTAAGAAGAGGTATTCCTGTATCATCACTCCTGAGGCAAAGATGGGCGATGAGATTACGAATGAGGAGCTTTTGGAGCTGGAGTGTGAGATTCTGGTTCCTTCAGCCTTAGAGAACCAGATTACGGAGAAAAATGCTCCTAAGATCAAGGCCAGAATCATTGCGGAAGGAGCCAATGGGCCAACCACTCCCGAGGCGGATAAGATTCTTTATGATCGTGGGATCTTTATGGTGCCTGATATTCTGGCAAATGCGGGAGGGGTGACGGTCTCTTATTTTGAGTGGGTTCAGAATCTTCAGGAGCTTCTCTGGAGTGAAGAAGAGATTTCAGAGCGGCTGACCCGGATTATGAGGAGGAGTTTTGCCGAGGTACTGGAAATTTCTCAACGCGAGAGGGTGGATATGCGCACTGCTGCTCTGATGCTCGGCATCGGAAGGGTCGCCGAAGCGACCAAACTTCGAGGAATCTACCCGTAACCGGAATTTCCCATTTTGAAAATTAAAAGGCAGGAAAGGATCTTTCTATCATGAAAGGATTCTTTAATCAAATTTTGAGAATCAATCTAACAACGAAGACCTATACAAAAGAATCACTTCCTGATTCTGTATATGAAACCCATTTGGGAGGAAAGGGATTAGGAATCTATCTTCTCATAAAAGAGAATCCTCAGGGAATAGATCCGTTTTCTCCTGACAACAGGCTTATCTTTGCCGTGGGGCCAGCTACGGATAGCCGAATCTATGGATCTTGCCGGCATGGGGTATTTACCAAATCTCCCCTCACTGGAATCTTCTCAGAATCCTATTCCGGAGGGAAACTTGCGGAGCCAATGAGCCGAACTGGATACGATGCTTTTATCCTTGAAGGGGCTTCCAGGGAACCGGTATGGATTGAAATCTCTGATCAAAAAGTTATTTTCCACGACGCAAAAGATCTCTGGGGAAAAGATACTTACTCTACAGAGGATGAGGTATTGAAGAGAGTGGGTCAAAAGGGATCCGGTGCTCTGGTCATCGGCCCTGCAGGTGAAAATCTGGTTCGTTTTGCTGTGATCGAGAATGATTACTGGCGTTCCCTTGGAAGAACGGGAGTGGGTGCGGTGATGGGCTCAAAAAAAGTGAAGGCTATCGTCTTCTATGGGGAGAGGAAGCGGGAGGTAGCCCATCCTGATCGTCTCGAGCAGTTTTCTAAGGAGACCTTAGAGCGGGGAAAGGATAGCCCCGGGGCTCAGAATTACAGGCGATTGGGAACACCCATGCTTGTGGCAATGAATAATGCCGTGGGGGGATTCCCATCAAAATACTGGCATCTCGGGACCTTTGAGGGTTGGGAAAAAATCAGTGCAGAGGCTCTACTGGAGCGATGTGAGGTAAAGCCAAGCGCCTGTCTTCGATGCTTTATGGCCTGCGGAAATCTGAGTGTGATTAAAGAAGGAAGGCATAAAGGCTTAAAGATCGAGGGGCCTGAATATGAAACCATCTATGCCATAGGTGGCCTCTGCATGGTTCATGAGATTGAGGAAATTGCCTACCTCAATGATCTCTGTGATCGTCTCGGAATGGATACCATTTCTGCTGGAAGCCTCTGCGCCTTTGCCATGGAGGCTTCCGAGATGGGTAGGATCAAAGAGAAGATCCAATGGGGAGATGTGGATAGGATTGCAGAGCTCCTTAATGATATAGCTTATAAAAGAGGAATTGGAGGGGTCTTGGCCGAAGGTATCCGCCATGCCTCTAAGACCTGGGGGATGGAAGAGATAGCGATTCATACTAAAGGGCTTGACCCGGCAGGCTATGACCCAAGGGTCCTAAAAGGGATGGGCCTTGCCTATGCGACTTCGGATCGAGGAGCATGCCACCTTCGATCCACTTTCTATAAAGCAGAGCTTTCAGGGATGATCCCTCCGGATCAGATTGAAGGAAAGGCAAAACTTTTTATCGAATTTGAAGATCGATTCAATATTCATGACTCCCTTATCCTGTGTCGTTTTTACCGGGATATTTATTGGGATTGGAAGGATCTCTCAACAATTGTTGAGGTTACTACCGGACTTAAATTGAGTGAAGCTGAGTTAAGAAAGATCTCTTCAACGATTCAGAATGAGGTCCGAAGATTTAACCTCCGCGAAGGTCTTGATCCCAAGGAAGATACACTCCCTAAGCGATTTTTTGATGAACCTCTGGGAAAAGATAAAAAGGTCATTCGAAGAGAAGACCTCCAAAAAATGCTTCAGGATTACTATGCTCTCAGGGGCTGGACCCCCGAAGGAATCCCAAAAACTTAAATGTTCATTAATTTAATCCTCTCACCTTTTAAGGAATCACCTCTAAGATATTCAAAAAACCGAAAAAATAATATAATATAAATATTCGAAACTTCTTATAGCATTTCATATCATTGAAGGAGGTGATTCTTATGGATCTCTTCGATTTATCAGGAAAGGTTGCGATGGTAACTGGGAGTACACGGGGTTTAGGGGAGGTATTTGCAAAAGCCCTTGCCAAAGCCGGTGCAGATGTAGCTGTGTGTGGCCGAAATCCTAAGGATCTGGAAAGGGTTCCTGCTGAGATTCAGGCGATGGGAAGAAATTCCGCAGGATTTGAATTAGATGTTCTTTCCAAGGAGAAGATTAAGAAAGGAGTGGAAAAGATCTTGAACCACTTTGGCCGTATCGATATCCTTGTCAACAATGCAGGTACGAATTATCGGGTCCCAGTCCTGGAGTATCCCGAAGAGATGTGGGATCTGATTATAAATACCAATTTAAAGGGTTACTATTTGGTTGCTCAGGCGGTTGTCCCTCAGATGATCGAAAGGGGATATGGGAAAGTGATCAACATAAGTTCAATTTTTGGGGAAACCCCCCTTCCCCACCAACTGGCTTATGCTGCTTCTAAGGGAGGAGTGAACCAGATTACCAAGGTCATGGCCCTGGAATGGGCCAAATTAGGGGTGAGGGTTAATGCCATTGCCCCGACCTATTTTGAAACCGACATGGTGAAGCAGATCCGGAATGATCCTGAGAGATTCAATTTTATCAATGAACGAACTCCCATGGGGCGCTGGGGCTATCTCCACGAACTGGAGGGAACCGTTATCTTCTTGGCCGCTCCTGCATCGGATTTCATCACTGGTCAGATAATTTATGTAGATGGGGGTTGGACAGTCTGGTAAAAATGAAATCTATTAAAAGAGATTAAGAGGATGGATATTAAAAAAAGGGTGGGAATAAAGTACTGTGGTGGATGTAATCCCTCTTATGAAAGAGTGGAGTGGGTGGAAAGGATGAAGGATCAATTGGGTGAGCGTTTTCTTTTTCTCCCCTCTCGAGAATCCAATCCTGATCTTCTAATATTCGTGAACGGATGTTTAAGAGCTTGTGCTCTTGTAGAGAGTGAGCTAAAGACCGTCCCTTATTTTTCAGTCACTCATGAAGGAGATTTTGAACATTTGATCTCCATTCTGAAATTCTATGATGAGAAAGGAGACCCTTTATGAATTCTAACTCATCAAAAAGGTGGCTTTCCCTATACCCGAAAGAATATCTGCCGGAGTTGAGTCCTGAAGCAACAAATCCTCTGGACCATCTCCGGAAGACAGTTCAACATCACGGCCCAAATCCTGCCCTTTACTATTTTGATCGTGTCATTTCTTATGAGGAATTGGACGAAATGAGTGACGCCTTTGCCTGTGGATTACAGGATCTGGGTTTAAAAAAAGGAGATCGTGTCGCCCTTTATCTTCAAAATATCCCCCAGTTCATTATCGCCCAATTTGGAATATGGAAGAGCGGAGGAATTGTGGTTCCTTTGAATCCTATGTATAAAGAGAAAGAACTCTCCTATTATTTTCAAGATGCTAATATAAAGATTCTTGTCTCGATGGAATCCCTCTTCCATGAAGGAATTCAAAAGGTGACACAGGAGGCAGGGGTGGAATATATCATTACCACTTCAGAATTAGATTTTATTGACCCTCAACCCCCTGTCCCTTCCCTCCTGAAAGGAGTGAGTAAAATAAAACATCCTAAGACATTGGATTTTATGGAAATCGTAGAGAAGTATCGCGGAAAACATCCCCCTGAGGTGAAACTCCTTTGGGAGGACGTGGCTTATTTAACTTATACTTCTGGAACGACCGGTCCTCCAAAAGGGGCCATGAATACCCATGGGAATGTGGCGTTCAATTCTGAGGTCTATCGTCATTGCTGGAAACTGACACCCTCCGATACGATGCTTGGGGTGGCTCCATTATTTCATGTCACAGGAATGGTGGGCCATATTGGAGCCTGTATTGCTTCTGGGACCCCGCTCATCTTATTTTATCGTTTTGATACGAAAACGGCCTTTCAAATGATTGAAAAATGGAAGGCCACCTGCACCATTGGGGCCATTACCGTGTTTATCGCAATGATGAACGATCCCGAAATTAAAAACCACGATCTTAGCAGTTTCCGAAAGGTTTATAGTGGAGGGGCTCCGGTCATTCCTGCAGTGGTTGAACAATTTGAAAAACTTACTGGGACTTATATCCATAATGTTTATGGTCTTACCGAAACAACCTCCCCGGCCACTCTGGTTCCTCTCGGGATGAGGGCTCCTGTGGATCCTTCGACTGGAGCAATCTCCATTGGCGTCCCCATTCCGAGTCACGAAGCAAGGGTGATGGACCTCAGTGAACCTGATAAAGAACTTCCTCCCGGAGAGGTAGGGGAGCTAGTATTTAAAGGCCCCGGAATTGTTCCAGGATACTGGAACAAACCACAAGAGACGGCCTATGCGATTCGTGGGGGTTGGCTTTATACCGGGGATGTGGGAACAATGGACGAAAAGGGATGGATCTATCTTTTAGACCGAAAAAAAGATATGATTATTGCATCAGGCTTTAAAGTCTGGCCCAGGGAGGTGGAGGATGTGATTTACCTTCATCCTGCGGTTCGGGAAGTGGCTGTGGTTGGAGTGCCTGATCCATATCGGGGAGAAACGGTAAAAGCGTTTGTAGCATTGAAAGAAGGCTGGGAAGGAAAAGTAAAGGAGGAAGAAATTATTCAACATTGTAAGGAAAGGATGGCTGCTTATAAATATCCGAGACAGGTGGAATTTGTCAAAGAAATCCCTAAGACGGCAACTGGAAAATTCCTTCGGAGAGCTTTCAAAGTTCAAAAAGACGAAAAAGAATCATTAAAAGGAGAAAAAAAATGAAAAGAATCGTGACTAAAGAAGACTACATTCAAAGCCTCAAGGACCTTCACCATGTGGTCTACTATAACGGAAAACGCGTAAAGGATATTACCGAACATCCTGGGATACGGCCCCATATCGATGCTGCTGCTCTGACCTATGAGCTTGCTCTCAGACCGGAATATGAAGATTTGATGACAGCTACTTCTCACCTCACCGGAAAGAAAATTAATCGTTTTACCCATATTCATCAAAGTGTCGAGGATCTGATCAAAAAAGTCCAG
>JBDOIB010000055.1:0-1367 GCA_041082155.1 Thermodesulfobacteriota bacterium
TGTTATGATGGGGTGGTAAAAGGAATCTCTGATATCGGTTTTTCCGTGTTGGCCTACACTCGAGGGAGATTCCCTCTAACCGAAGTTTCCGACCTCCCTTTAGGAATTAAGAGTGGATTAGTGGCGACAAAAGTAATTAACGAATATTATAAAAAGTTCAAACCTAAAGAGTTTGACGATGTTAAGGTAATGTATCTTCATGGCCATGGGCCGGGAATTCTTCATACCAAGAAACCCGTCAATAAACTCGAAGACCTCAAAGGGATGAAGATTCGTTGCACTGGAATGGCTGCTAAGATTGTGGCTGCCTTAGGAGCCACTCCCGTAGCTATGCCCATGGGTGAGACTTATGATGCATTAAGTAGAGGAGTGGTGGATGGATCCATGGCCCCTCAAGAAGCCCTCCAAGGTTGGAAATGGGGAGAGGTGGTAAAATACACCATTGAAAACTTTGGATCTTCGTACAGCACCGGGATGTTTGTAGTGATGAACAAGGAAAAATGGAATTCCCTACCTCCGGATATACAAAGAATCATTGAGCAGGTCAATGAAGAATACATAGAGAAACAAGGGAAGGTTTGGGATGAGATTGATAAAGCAGGAAGAGATTATACCATTGCTCGTGGAAATAAAATTATTACTCTCTCACCCGATGAAGATCAAAGGTGGGAAAAAATGGTGCGGCCGATTCTCAACGATTATAAGAAGGCGATGAAGGAAAAAGGATTGCCCGGGGAAGAGGTTCTGAGTTTCTATCTCCAGGCGATATACAAATACCAAAAATAAAAGGGGAATTCAGAGGGGAAGGGAGACGCTTTTACACTTCCTTCCCCTTTTTATTTTGTGGTGAAATTTGAGGGGTCATTTATGAAAGGGTTCTTAGACCAGGTTTTTAAGTTTGCCCGATTTCTTAATATCATTGCTGGCATAACACTGACCTTTATGATGTTACTTACGGTTTCCGATGTCATTTTAAGATTCATGAGAAGGCCCATTGTTGGAACCTATGAACTGGTTGCTTTTTCAGGAGCGGTAGTCATTGGGTTTGCCCTTCCTTATACTTCATGGTTAAGGGGCCATATCTTTGTTGATTTTTTAATCTCGAGATTTCCTAAAATGATTAGAAATATTTTTAATCTTGCCACTCGATTGCTTGCCATTTGCCTTTTTCTGCTGATTGGCTGGAATTTATTCTTGTATGGAAGGGACCTTTATCGATCAGGAGAAGTATCCCTAACCTTACAGATGCCCTTCTATCCTGTGGCCTATGGAGTTGGAGTCTGTTGCTTCATCCAGTCCCTGGTTCTCTTTTGTGATATATTGAAGGTCATTGGGGGAAAGTATGAATGAAGTGTCCATAGGAATTA
>JBDOIB010000059.1:0-3407 GCA_041082155.1 Thermodesulfobacteriota bacterium
ACTCCTGAATCATTCGATGGGTGTTAAAAAAGGAACCATTGATGCCGATCGCATTCCGCATTACCTCCACATAACCCTCCCGATCCCGATAATAAAGTGGAAGGATCTTTCGCTCCAATTTTTCATAAAGAGAAAGAGCATCTTTAAATCGGTCTTCCTTTCCTTCCGGCCTCTCTTTCCACTCCCCAATCGCCCATCCTGTCACCCCTTCGATGCAGCCTTCAATCCACCATCCATCGAGAATGCTCAGGCTTGGAACCCCATTGAGGGCTGCCTTCATTCCACTTGTTCCTGAAGCTTCCATCGGTGGCTGAGGAGTATTTAACCAGAGATCGACTCCTGAGGTCATCCATCGTCCAAGCTCCACATCATAATTTTCAAGATAAACCATTTTAATTTCTGGTCCCAGTTGCCCAATGGCTTGAAAAATCCGTTTGATCAGCTCCTTTCCTTCAAGATCTCGAGGGTGGGCCTTTCCTCCATAAATAATCTGCAGGGGTCCCCACTCTGAAGAGATTCTTTTCAGACGATTCACGTCCGTAAACAGAAGGTCACCCCTTTTATAGGCCGTAGCCCTGCGGGCAAATCCTATGGTAAAAGAATCCATCTCCATCCGGATGCCTGTCTTTTGGTGAACTAAATGGATCAATCCCTCTTTTGCTTCTTGGTGAGCCTTCCAAATCTCCTCTTTTGGAATACTTAGAGCATATCGAAGGCTGAAATTATCCTTCCTCCATAAAGGAATATAATGATCAAATAATCGTTGAAAAGGTAAAGAAACCCAGCTCGCGGCATGAACTCCATTCGTAATGGCATCAATGGTATATCCTGCAAACATCAATCTTGAAATCTCTCCATGTCTTCTTGCCACCCCATTCACATATCCACTCAATCTGAGTGCCAGAAAGGTCATATTTAAAAGGCCCTCACAGCAAAAGACCTCTTTCATTCCAAGAACAAAATCACGATATTCCAGCACACGATTCACTAGGTCCAGAGGAAACTGATCATGACCGGCAGGAACCGGGGTATGAGTGGTGAAGATACATCTCTTTCTAACCCTTTCGATTAGGTGATCATCCATTTGGGATTTTCCGGTATTTCTTAATTCTTCACCAAGAAGCTCAAGGGTAAGAAGACTCGAATGTCCCTCATTCATATGAAATCGTTCAATCTGCTCATAACCCAGGGCTCGAAGCATCCTCACCCCACCAATCCCCAGGATCACCTCCTGACAGAGTCGGTAATACGGATCTCCTCCGTAAAGATAATGGGTGAGTGTTCGATCCCATTCCGAATTTTCCGGAAGATCCGTATCCAGAAAAAAGACTGGAACTTTAAAACCACTCTCCCCCTTCACTTCATACTTCCAGGCCCGAATCTGAACGACTCGTCCTTCCATCGTCACTGAAACCCTTGGGATCATCTCCTTTAAAAACTCCTCCACCGCCCATTCCTCAGGCTCTTCCCATTGCTCACCGTTTGAGTTGAGTCTTTGGCGAAAATATCCTTTTCGATGGAGAAGGCTCACGGCGATCATGGGCACCTCAAGATCAGCCGAGGCACGAATCGTATCTCCGGCCAAAACGCCCAGGCCACCGCTATAGGTAGGAATATTGGATTGAAGGGCTATTTCCATAGAAAAATAGGCAATCGTTCGTCTCTCCTCCATTTCATTTTTCTCCCAGACTTCTTAAAATTATCTCCCAAGCCTCCTCTGCGCTCTCTACATATTGAAAAAGATGAATATCCTCGGAAGAAATGGTTCCCTCTCCAACCAAAGCCTCAAAATTTATCACCCTCTCCCAGAAGTTTCTCCCGAAGATAAGGACAGGAATGGGTTTGATCTTCTTTGTTTGAATCAGGGTTAATGTCTCAAAGAGTTCGTCCAGCGTTCCAAATCCACCTGGAAAAACTACTAACGCTTTGGCTCGCATTAAAAAATGCATCTTTCTAATAGCAAAGTAATGAAACTGAAAACAGAGCTCCGGAGTAATATATTCATTAGGCTTCTGCTCAAAGGGAAGAACGATATTAAGGCCGATGCTTTTAGCACCGACCTCATGGGCTCCCCGATTAGCTGCCTCCATGATCCCTGGCCCTCCTCCGGTCATCACTACATATCTTGAATGGCCCAAGGACTGATTGGCCTTTGAAATCAAGGAGGCAAGTTTTCGGGCCTCCTCATAATATTTTGACTTCTCAAAAAGGCTTCGAGCCACACTCACCCTGAAAGCAAGCGACTCATTCGAGGGATCCTTTCTTGCAATCGCCTCCATTTCCTCTAATTGCTTTCGGGCAACGGTCGGCTCCGGGATCCGGGTACTTCCAAAGATCACGATGGTATGTTCAATTCCATATTCTCGAAGGATGAGCTCGGGTTTCAGCAATTCAAGCTGAAGTCTGACAGGACGAAGCTCATCCCTGAGCAAAAAATCCAGATCTTTGTAGGCCAGCCGATAAGAAGGGGAAAGGGTCTGGGCAGAAGGAACACATAACTCAGCGGCCTGGGCATCCTCCAAGGCTGAAGGGAAAACTGTATTCTTTCTTTTATTCAACACGGGGCTTCCTCCTCATTAAAGAAAGTGGGTCGTTGACTTCTCAAATCCTTGTTATTACCTCATCGATGGCACTTTTGGCAGCTTTCGTTTTTCCAGCCCAGATGATTGATTGGATACGGTCTCATCCCTTTTCGACCATGGCAGCGATCACAACTCTCATGTTCCTCAATCGGATGAGGAAGAGGTTGAGCCACAGTCAGCGATAACAACCTCGGAGATTCTAAGACTTCGGGAGATTGAATCAAAGCAAAGGCCAAAGCTATAAAAAGTACAAGGATCCCCGTAACCATCGCTAACCATTTTGAATAAGCCTGTCTCATAAAGAAATCTCCCTGTCACGCTATACAAAATTGAAACTCTCGGATTCAATCTTTTCGAGGGGTAATCCCAATTCTTCTAATCCTCTTTTTACAGCGATTTGCATTGGATCAGGACCGCAGATGAAATACTCATATTCCGCCCGATTTTTGGGAAGATATCGGGCCATTAGCGGAGAGGTAATCCGACCTCGTTCTCCCTTCCAATCATCCGGTGCACTGGTAAGCGTATAAATCACTTTTAAAGGAAGGCGTCGGGAGAGTTTCTCCACCTCCTCTCTAAAGGTCATTTCTTCCCAGGTCTTATTACTATAAAAGAGGAAAAGGGGACGCTTCTCCTTCCTATCGGCAAGCGTTCTGAGAATACTCATCACAGGAGTAATCCCTACTCCTCCTGCAATAAACACAAACCCCTGAGCTTTGTGCCTATCAATCGTAAACGACCCATAAGGTCCATCGAGATAGGCTTTTGTTCCCGAAGGAATGTTTCCGATGGTAGATGTAAAATCACCCAGCTCTTTAATTGATA